>NZ_JBSXNI010000001.1:0-2258 GCF_056857555.1 Acinetobacter sp. L-24
TATTAAAAGCTGGTGTCCGACTTGTCTATCAAGTTAAAGATGATCAGGTAGTTATCCTGCTCATTACCGTCGGAAAACGAGCTGATAGCATAGTTTATGACGAAGCGAAAAAGCGAATTAAAGACTAAAAATGGGAGCTTAAAGCTCCCATTTTTGGCTTCGTATAAGGTGTATTATGTTAATTTTAGGAAAGGCTCTAAGACTAGCAGAATGATTATGTTAGTCTAGAGCCATATAATTAACATTATTGAAGTATTTTACATGGCAATTTTTCGACATTCTTCTGCACACTGACGGCAAGCCTCAGCACATTTTTTACAATGATCATGTGAATGTTTTTCACACTCTTCCGCACAATATTCACAGATCTTAGCACAAAGCTCACAAATCTCTTTGAGGAAAGGTGAGTTATGTTGTTGCATACGCACACATAACTGACAAATATCTGCACATTCTAGACAACGTTGAATACATTCACGCATCATCTCTAAATCTTTTTCTTTTAAACAAGAAGTTGCACATTCAGTACAAATAAGTGAACAGTTTGTACATGCAGAAATACACTTTGAAAATTCCGTATTAATCATTTTTTACTCTCAACTTATATAATCAAAGAAATAATTAAAACATAATTTTTTTCTACTAATTATTTTAAATTATTAGTAAATGTAATACATAATGTTAATTTATATGAATAATGTTAATTTTAACTAAATCTTATTTATATTCCAAATTATTAAAAAACAGTTTTTAATTAGGATAGATGATCAAGTATCAAAAGCAGCTATTCTTAAAATAACTACAATAATTTTATCACTTTAAAAATAGATTTTCCCTCTATTTAACATAATGGGCGTTATACGAAATGCATATTTTAAACACATAAAAATCAAATACTTGTGTTATAGTGATAATGCTCGACGATGTCGAAAAGCTGACTTGGAAACAAGTCGGCTTTTTTATGAGCAGTTTTGATACTTCTTGCTAATAAAATTGTTTAAAAAATGGTCAATTTTGAGGTTTTTCAAATTTTATCAATGCCTCAATGTCCAAAATTATCCACATTTTTTGTGGATAAAATTTAGGCTATTTTGTACGCCTGGGCTTACGTAAATTCCGGTTCTTTACGGCTGTCCAGGAAAGGTGAATTTTCCTATGATGAACTCATCGGGAACAGGAAGTTCCATACAAGAATAACAATAGATAAGCACAACAAGAATAACAATAGATAAGCACAAGGACTGTAAGGTACGACAGGAGTTATACCGAGCGAACCAATACGAAAAACCCCGGCAGGATGCCGGGGTTTTTTATTGCCTATCCTTTCTCATTTGCAAAACAAACATAATGCCCCTAAAATATAGACTATAATCTATATTCTGGTTATGGTATGTGGACAGTCATTACGACAGATCTATTTAATCAGTGGCTTGAACAGCAAGATGAACCTACACAAGAGAAGGTCCTAGCTGCCCTGGTTGTTCTACAGCAGCAGGGACCGAGTTTAGGCCGTCCTTTAGTAGATACTGTGTATGAGTCTAAATTTACCAATATGAAAGAACTGCGTGTTCAACATCGCGGTAGACCCTTAAGAGCTTTCTTCGCATTTGATCCCTTACGACAGGCTATTGTTCTATGTATTGCTGATAAAGGCGGTAAAAAGCGTTTTTATAAAGACATGCTGGATATTGCAGATGAACAATACCAACTTCATCTCACTACCCTAGGAGATAAATCTAATGGCTAAGACTCTGCAAGAATTGTTAGCTAGCCGCTCTCCAGAGAGCCAAGCCCGTATTCAAAAAATGGCTGATGAATTACTGCTAGAAAATCAGCTTCATCTTATTCGTGAAGAACTCGAAATTTCTCAAAAAGAGCTTGCTGAAACTTTGGGAATAAAACAGCCATCGCTTTCAGCAATAGAAAATCGTGGCAATGATCTTAAGATTTCAACCATGAAAAAGTATGTTGAGGCAATGGGTGGGAAGCTCCGTATTGATGTAGAGCTTCCAACAGGAAAACATATAGGATTCAACGTTTAACAATAAAAATGGGAGCTATAGGCTCCCATTTTTAGATTCGTATAACGTTGAACCCAACGGTATGCTCCTGAAATAGAAAAACGTTTACGCTGGTATTGGCGTAATCCTACAGATCTGAGCTCGTGGCATATTGATGAAACCTATGTAAAAGTGAATGGACGATGGTCTTATCTGTATCGTGCAGTCGATCAACGTGGCGATACCATTGATTTTTAT
>NZ_JBSXNI010000002.1:0-2509 GCF_056857555.1 Acinetobacter sp. L-24
AATGCCATATTTACAATACCAGCGCACAGCCCAAAGAATGATTTCGCCCTGAAAATGCCGACCATGGAAAGGATTCATATGCTGCACCTTTAGCTAAAACAGTCTTCAGCTTACCATTCGTGGTTATTTGCAACAGTGCCGCTGACGCACACCATCGCCCACCGGGTGGGTCGCTATCTGGAACGGCAAGGCCTGCTGGAACGGGATGTCGAAAACAGCTATCTGGCCTCGGATGCGGTGGATGACGACCCGATGACACCCCTGCTGGGGCACTCGATCACTTACCGTATCGCTGTCGGTTCACAGGCGGGGCGAAAGGTGTTCACTTTGCAAACTCTGCCGACCAGTGGTGATCCGTTCGGTGACGGGATTGGCAAGGTAGCCGGGTCCAGCCTGCACGCCGGCGTGGCGGCCAGGGCCGATGAACGCAAGAAGCTCGAACGGCTGTGCCGGTACATCAGCCGCCCGGCGGTATCCGAGAAGCGGCTGTCGTTAACACGAGGCGGCAACGTGCGCTACCAGCTCAAGACGCCGTACCGGGACGGCACCACGCACGTCATTTTCGAACCATTGGATTTCATTGCAAGGCTGGCCGCCCTGGTACCGAAGCCCAGAGTCAACCTAACCCGCTTCCACGGGGTGTTCGCACCCAACAGTCGGCACCGGGCGTTGGTCACGCCGGCAAAACGGGGCAGGGGCAACAAGGTCAGGGTGGCTGATGAACCGGCAACACCAGCACAACGGCGAGCGTCGATGACATGGGCGCAACGGCTCAAGCGTGTTTTCAATATCGACATCGAGACCTGCAGCGGCTGCGGCGGCGCCATGAAAGTCATCGCCTGCATTGAAGACCCTATAGTGATCAAGCAGATCCTTGATCACCTGAAGCACAAAGCCGAAACCAGCGGGACCAGGGCGTTACCCGAAAGCCGGGCGCCACCGGCTGAGCTGCTCCTGGGTCTGTTTGACTGACGAGCCTGAAGGCCAACGATACCAATCAAAATGCTGCGTTCACAGCGCCGCGGCAGGGATCCGCCGTGCTGGTTGTCGGAAAAGGAGCCGCTAGTGGGAAAGAGGAGGGTAAATTTTCAGCGTTGCTGGCTCCCCGTCAGCCGGATTGGGTTGCATCGCAGGGGTGTCGAAAGAGTCAACTGCGGTCCAAAGCTGTTGGACTTGGGTGAAAAGGGCGTTTATTCTTCCTATACGTTGTCGGCAGCGGGCCAAAAAGGAATACGTCCATGCCCATCGAGGTGAAACCGGCTGTGAGCGCGGGTTCAAGCATATAGCCCGACAGGCGCGTATCCTTGCCGATCACGACACGATGGCGGTGGTCACCGCGACGAAAGACACGGCCAGCCGCCATGCCGACGCGCAAGGCGGTTTCCGCCGTCATCGCGCCTTCGTTGGCTTTGCCACGAATACCGTCTGTGCCGAAATATTTGCGCACCATAAGGTCGATTATCCTGTCGTCGGGTCGCCCTCAAAGGGGACATGCCTGCTGAACCGCGAATATAGAGAAATATCCCGAATGTGCAGTTAACGAATTCTTGCGGTTTCTTTCAGCGCCGCCAATACCGCCAGCCCGTCGCGCAAGGGGCGCGGCTCGTGTGTGCGGATGAAGTCAGCTCCACCTGCGGCGGCGGCAAGCTCTGCAGCGAGTGTCGCGGCCCCGACATCCCCCGGACCACGGCCTGTGAGCGCGCGCAGAAAGGATTTGCGCGAAACAGACAGAAGCACCGGCAAATCGAAGCGCAGCCGCAATTCATCGAACCGCGCCAGCACCGAGAGCGAGGTTTCGGGAGCAGCCCCCAGAAAAAACCCCATGCCGGGATCAAGGACAAGGCGGTTGCGTTTGATACCGGCACCCGTCAGCGCCGCGATGCGCGCGTCAAAGAACGCCGCAATGTGATCCATGATGTCGCCAGCGGGTGCCTCGCGCCGATCTGCCTGCCCGTCTTGCACCGAATGCATAACGACGAGTTTGGCAGATGATTTCGCCAATTGCGGATAGAACGCAGCGTCTGGAAAACCGCGAATATCATTGAGATAGGCCACACCACGCGACAAGGCATAGGCTTGCGTCGCGGGTTGATAACTGTCGAGCGAGACGGGAATGCCATCTGCCTTGAGCGCGTCCAGCACCGGCGCGATACGCGCGATTTCTGTGTCGGACGAAACAGGCGCGGCGTCGGGATTGCTGGATGCCGGACCGAGGTCGATCACATCTGCCCCCTCGGCCATCAGCTTACGCGCCTGCGCAATGGCTGCGTCTGGCGCCAGATACCGGCCTCCATCGGAGAAACTGTCCGAGGTTATGTTGACGATGCCGAAAATGATGAGCGATTTATTCATGGGGGCTTCTATAATAATCTCTGTACACGACAAAAATAGATAACTCATTGAAATAATGTCACAATAATTGTTTTCTAACGACGAATACTATGACACATCTCAATGAGTTATATCTTATCTTAAACAAATCTCTAAAATGGAACAAGTCACATTTAAA
>NZ_JBSXNI010000003.1:0-3363 GCF_056857555.1 Acinetobacter sp. L-24
AGACTGATTTGGAATGGTGATCATCCGCATCCACCGCCCCAAAATACGCATCTGGTTCAGGCTGTTAAATGACTGTGATCCGCCACTGACTTGCATCAAGGCAAGAGTTTTACCTTGGGTAGCACGGATTGCCCCTCCTGCCAGTGGAATCCAGTCGATTTGAGATTTAAAGATTGAACTCATAGAACCATGGCGTTCAGGTGAACACCAGACCATGCCTTCTGACCATGCTAAAAGCTCATGCAGTTCTTTTACTTTTGGATGCTCAGTATCCGCATCTTCTGGTAAAGGAAGCCCTTTAGGATGAAAGATTTTTATTTCCGCCCCAAAATGCTCAAGGATTCGACCGGCTTCAAGAACTGCAAGGCGACTGTAAGAACGTTCTCGATTAGAGCCATACAGCAGCAAAATTCGCGGAGGATGAGCAAGTTCTTTGGCTTGAACTTTTTCAAAGGTGGGTTGCTCAAGAAGATTTAGATCTACATTTGGGAGATTCATAGAGTTAGGCCTCTTTAAAAACTTTCTTTCTCAGCCAGAGTGAAACACTCACCAAGGCAATCAACACAGGAACTTCGACCAGTGGGCCAATAATCGTGGTAAAAGCAACAGGCGAAGCGATACCAAAAGTTGCAATCGCTACTGCAAGTGATAATTCAAAATTATTCCCCGCTGCGGTAAATGCAATTGCTGTGGTCTTAGGATAGTCATTGCCCATCCATTTACTCATAAAGAAGCTGATGAAGAACATTAAAACGAAGTAAATGGTTAAAGGAATCGCGATGCGTAAAACTTCAAGCGGAAGACTCACGACATCACCGCCTTTTAGGCTAAACATGGCCAGAATGGTGAACAGCAAAGCCATTAAACTCAGCGGACTGATTTTCGGAATGAACTTGGTTTCATACCATTCCACGCCTTTCTGTTTCACCAAAATCCATCGCGTTAAGAAACCTAATAAGAACGGAATACCAAGATAAACCAGAACAGCATGGGTGATGGTCCAGAAATCGACATTAATGACCTGCGAAGCGACACCAAAATAGGGTGGAAGGAAGGTCAGGAATAACCAGGCATAGGTACTGAAAAATAGAATCTGGAAGATGCTGTTAAAGGCAACTAATGCTGCAACATATTGATTATCACCACAGGCCAAGCCATTCCACACCAGAACCATGGCAATACATCGAGCAAGACCAATCAGGATGACACCGGTCATATATTCTGGATAACTATGTAAAAATATGATTGCCAGGGCAAACATGAGTACTGGCGCGATCAGCCAGTTTTGTACTAAGGACAAAGTAAGGGTTTTCTTATCCTTAAACACTTGTGGCAAAGTCGCATAGTTCACTTTTGCCAGTGGTGGATACATCATTAGAATAAGACCAATCGCGATTGGAATATTCACTGAATCAATGCTTAATTTATCGAGTGCGACAGAAGCCTGAGGAAAGAAGTTTCCGATGGCAATGCCTAAGGCCATGGCAATAAAAATCCATAGCGTCAGGTTGCGATCTAAAAAAGATAAGCGTTTTTCAGACATTTCACTTACTCAACGTTCGAAATTTGATTAATTGCTGCAATCAATTCTGAGCGAGATAGTTTATCTACATTAAGTTTAAATAAAGCATCTAAGCGACGATTGATATGTTCAACAGTGCTCATAAAGGCTTTCATTTTTTCTTCTTTATTCACGTCTAAGTGTGAAGGATCAGCCAAGCCCCAATGTGCCTTGATTGCTCCACCCAAATAAAGTGGACATGCTTCTTGAGCAGCAGAATCACATACTGTGATCACAACATCAGGTTGATATTGTTCACAATCATTAATCGTTTTACTCCATAAACCTTCGGTAGATAATCCTAAGTTTTCAAGGGTTTCTAAAGTTAGCGGGTGAACTTGACCTGAAGGCTTACTCCCAGCGCTATAGGCTTTCCAACCTTCTGGTGCTCGGCTATTAAACAAAACTTCAGACAAAATGCTACGGCAGCTATTTCCAGTACATAAAAATAAAAATTTCATTGAATTACTCACAATAACTATTTACAGAAAGGGGGTGTTGATCATCCAGCTTTGATTGAGATTGAACCGTCTTCAAAATATCTAAAATTTCATAACACCAGTTGGCCAATTTTGGATTGATACTGTAGTAAACCCATTGGCCTTGTCTGCGATCTTGAAGTAGCCCTGAAGCACGTAAAAGGGCTAAATGTCTTGAAATTTTCGGTTGACTGAGTTGTAGTTTTTCAGTCAAATCACATACACATAGTTCTTTATTTTCAACAATTAATGTCACTATATTGAGACGTGTTTCATCTGATAAGCATTTAAAAAAATTAACTTGATCCATATAAATCTCCTTCACATTCTTTCCATTCAAGAGATGAGAAAGTACTATTTAATTCTTTGGCCATTTTCATCAATAATTTTTTCACCATCTTCTTTGCTAAATGCGCCTTTCTGAGGAAACGGGAGAATATCCAAAACAACTTCAGAAGGACGACACAAACGTGTACCTAAATCCGTAACAACGAATGGGCGGTTAATCAAAATAGGATGTTGAAGCATAAAATTTAAAAGCTGTTCATCAGACCAATCTTCCCGAACAATTTCTAAATCAGAATATGGAGGTACATTTTTACGAATTGCTTCTCTAACACTTAAACCAGCACTACGAATAAGTTCAATTAATTCTGCTTTCGAAGGTGGGGTAATTAGATATTCAATAACGATTGGTTCAATTCCTGCATTTTGAATTAAAGCTAAGGTATTCCTTGATGTACCACACTCAGGATTGTGATAAATCTTTATGGTCGAGAACATTTTGACTAACACTGCTATTAGAAACTCAGATATACTTATATACGTATTTCCACATATATGTAAATACGTATATTGATTTTATTTAAATTACTTAATGTCAATAAATGTATATATATTCTTGCAAATTCTTATGAGTGAGAAAAAACTCGTTATTTAAATATGTAAATTTAGAGTATACCCTAAAGTTACAATCTGAAAGTTCATGAAATTATGTATCATTTAAATGATTTTTAATCATAAGTAACATGTAACTTTAGTGTTAAAGATTTATAATTTACGAAATTGTTCATTTTTATCCAATTGGGGCGTGAAAAAGTGAAAGGCCAAAAAGTAGGGTATGTCCGGGTAAGTTCTGTCGAGCAAAACACTGGACGTCAACTTGAAGGAATTGAGGTTGATCGGATTTTTGTTGACCGTGCTTCAGGTAAAAATACTGACCGACCTAAATTTCAGGAAATGTTGAACTATGTCCGGGAAGGGGACAGGGTGATTGTACATTCAATGGATCGTTTTGCGCGAAGCCTAAAAGATTTGGTCACT
>NZ_JBSXNI010000004.1:0-6898 GCF_056857555.1 Acinetobacter sp. L-24
ACATCTCAATGAGTTATATCTTATCTTAAACAAATCTCTAAAATGGAACAAGTCACATTTAAAGTGCTTTGCGCTCATCATGCTTGTGATTATTTTAAAGCAAACATGTAATCTTTCTTCTGCATCTAAAGCCTTGCCCATCAAGTGCTTACCACAATCATTTTATCGACGTATGCAGCGCTTCTTTGCAGGTCAGTATTTTGATTATCGTCAAATTTCTCAGTTGATTTTCAATATGTTTTCATTCGACAAAGTGCAACTGACTTTAGATAGAACCAATTGGAAATGGGGAAAACGAAATATTAATATCCTGATGCTTGCGATCGTTTATCGTGGAATAGCGATACCTATCCTTTGGACATTGCTTAATAAACGTGGAAATTCAGATACGAAAGAGCGGATTGCTTTGATTCAACGCTTTATATCCATTTTTGGTAAAGACCGTATTGTGAATGTGTTCGCAGACAGAGAGTTTATCGGTGAGCAGTGGTTTACATGGTTAATTGAACAAGACATCAACTTCTGCATTCGTGTTAAAAAAACTTCATTGTCACCAATCATTTAGGGAAGAATCATAAAATTAGTGATTTATTTCGCCATCTTCAACTTGGTCAAATTGAATGTCGTAAACGACGGATTTTGGTTGGTCGGGTGAAACTATATATAAGTGCACTACAGTTAGAAAATGGAGAGCTTTTACTCGTCGTTTCTCCTCAGTTTAATGCCAATGCTATTCAGGATTATGCATTACGCTGGGAAATTGAAACCTTATTCAGTTGTCTCAAAGGACGAGGATTCAATCTTGAAAATACGCGCTTGACAGACCCTAGACGAGTGAAAAAATTGATTGCGGTCTTAGCTATAAGCTTCTGTTGGTGCTACTTAACGGGTGAATGGCAACATGATCAAAAAAAAGCGATAAAAATAAAGAAGCATGGACGACTCTCAATGAGTTTATTTCGCTATGGTTTAGACTATGTTCAAATGGCGATTCAGCGTTTAATTGGTTTTGGGAAAAAAGAAGAGTTTAAGGAAATTCTGGCAATTTTAAGAAGGCAGATGCCTGATAGGATAAGAGTTCTGTGAAATTTGTCGTGTACAGAGAAAATGAACACAACTCTACCTATTCTTATTCATAGCGTTATTGGTGGTATTGGTGAACATCCAGATGCTAAAAAACGAAGCTTAGGATACGGCGCTATCATGCTGTATATACCGATTGAACATATGGTCGGTTCAGGTGTACTTAAGCTGATGATTGATGTGAATACACTGTCGATCTATGCGTCTGAAAATCCTAATTACCTAAAACAACCACATACCATCAATGAAGCTTCTCACTTGTGGAATGCATTGCGCTTTGACAGTGCTTCTAAAGCCAGTCGGAAGGTCATTCATGATAATGGGTATGTTGAGTGTTTGTTTTCCATTCCTATGAAGGTTCTTGAGCCATTTATGGGTGCTGAATTGATTCAAAACGAATTAGGACTTCCATACATGGCCATCGATCAAAGTGACAAGTCGAAATGCATGCCGATTTGGTATGATGTCAGTAAATCGACCAATCAATTTATTGATGGCAACTACAACGATTATCCTGGTGTGCAGCCAACTTAAATTTTTAAGAAAAGTTTTTAGCTTTGATGATTTGTTAATTATTTATATCGACCACATTGGCGATGATGAAGAGAACAGACTCAATATGGCCCGTTTAATGGGCCACATTTATTTTTATAGATTAGGGATGCTAACTGCGTGAAAACAAAAATCATTTTAAACATCATTTTGTGGACCTTAACCGTCCTAACTTGTTATGCGTGGATTGCCTTTACGTTTATTAAACCAGTTGGCTACACCATGACTTTTCTTGTTATTTTAATATTGATGACAGTAGTGCTCAGCTGGTGCTTGGCAACACCTTATATTAAGACCAAAGACCGAACCAAGCGACTAGACGAAAACTTTAAGCTACTTATGCTCTCTGTTGCTGTTGTTCCACTCCTAATGTTTCTACTGTCATATGGTTTTATATGGTGTTTCAAAACGCTAGAAAAGAAACAGTTCAACCATGACCATATTGCTGCGATGGTACCGGGTAGTAACTTCAATCAACTACAAAAGTTTGCCAAGGAAAACTACAACGCGCCACTTGTGTTAGGTGACTTTAACGAAAGTTGGGCTTTAACTTCCTTAGATATACCGCAAGCTTCTCCAGCTTCATTAAGATCTAGTACAGGATATTGCCTGGTGAATATGTCTAAAACCAGCATGAACACCATGTATAAAGAAGCAAAAACCGATGTAAGCTACAACGATTGGGAAATGCTGATATTAGCGCACGAGTTATCTCACTGTTTAGATCGTGCGACCGATGTGCCTGGTGAACTTGGCCAGCCACTTAAAGCATTAAATTCAATTGCGCCGTCTGATCGGTCCAAAGTAAAGATGGATGATGTATCTACCTTTGTAACCGCTGAAAGTAGCGGTAAAACGCAACTATGGCGAGAATCTTATGCGGATCTGTTTGCGGTAGGTTTTATGTCACTTGATCCAAAATACGATACTGCAGCGTTAAGAGAAAGCCTGATTAAATTACGTGAAAAACGTAAGGCACAAGATCCAACCCATAATTCGGTGTGTTGGTTGCAGTATTCTAAGAGTCAGCCTTTCCCACAAAAAGGTTCGGATGTTTTTTCTTGGGCAAATAACATCAGAATTAAAGCGCCGTGCGAGTTGAAATAACTTGTCTTCAGACAAATTAAAAGCCCGAATTTCGGGCTACTTTTATACCAGCTAATTAACAATAAAAGCCAGGGCTTATAGTTGGTGCAGACATATCATCATAGATGCAATCTATACTGACTGCAGGTTTATCAATGTGGCTAAATAAGCTTGGATTGACCAATTGATTTGTTAGCTTAGATTTTTCTATACTAAAGCCAACCAGTTCAACTTCACAATCACACACGTAATGGAATTTTGCCTTACCGTGCAACACAAATACATTAGGTGACTTCTCATACATCTTGAAGTACTCGGCTTGAGTTTGTGACAATGGAACCTCCAGCACCACAAAGCCATTTGGTACGACAAAAACTGCAGATCCATCATTTACTGAGTAAACGATGGCTTGAACATCAGAAGCACGTTCAAAACCCACACTTTTTTTTATCATTTAGATTACCTTTTTATATTGTAGCGAATGAACGTTGTAAAACAGATTGTAGATCTGCTTCATTTGTAATATTCGCCTCGAGCGCAGCGTTTCGTACATCAGCTAGGTTTAACCAATGGCGGTGCTCAGCTTTAGTTTTTTCAATTTTGTGTGGTGTTCTTGGGTATTCCCAACTCCAGTAATGCTTTTTATAAATCTCCTTATCTTTCACAAGATACGCCTGTATAGATTGACTATCCTCATTAGTTGCATAGCCAACGCCAAAGTAAATATCTAAACCTTGCTTTAGTGCAGTTTGATAATCGGCTTCAAATTGAATAACAAGGGATTCAATTCTAGCTTCATGAGAAAAGATACTAGATAGTTTTAACATCACACGGCTCCAAGTTTAAGGCAATATGCCTCGAGATAAAACCATTATAACGGTCAAAATCCACTAAATTAGTTTATTTAAAAAAAATTTCATTAAAGTTAAACCCTTGAAGATTAAAACATACGGCGAAAAACTTAGGTTTTTTATTCAATATTAATCAGACTTACTCAAATTTAGTCTAGATGAACTGGTATTTTTAAAATTAAGGCTGCTTCGCGTTCCCATTTGTGAACAGATTCTCATTTTTGAGAATGAATTATATTTCATTTTTTGACTGACACTGGAACAATTAGCCATAGACGAGTAGGGGGTGGGTAAAGCCATATACCACATTTAAGAAATAACGCCGTAGTGGTGTTAATTCATTGTTAATTGAATATGGTTTGAATTAAGGCTTGATGGAAATGCATTAGTAGAATTATGGGTGCTGAATTATCAAAATTAAGTTTTGGATTATTTTAATCAATTAAAAAAACATCGTTTGCGTTTATAAAGCCAGCAGTTGATCAATTAGCTGATCAACGCAAGGGTATTAACCTTTTTTATGGTTTAAATACTTTTGAGTACGTTCTAATAATTTCGGGATGGTTTTTTCTGCTTCTTCTTGGGTGAGATGCAAACCATAAAATTTATTAGTTGTTCCGTAGCTTTCATTAAGTACTGAATAGGGAATATATAAGGTGTACATGTCTTGTTCTACTGAGTACAACGTGATGAAGTCAGTCGTATATGAAAACTTGCCATTTTCGCTCTCTAGCTTGATTTGTTGGTGTTTAACGAGCTTGAGTGGTGAAATGCAGTCACCGCCATAGATCGCAACTGTGCCACGCTCTTTGTACAGCTTAATGAGTTTTTTGGTGCATTTTAACGGCTTGCCGTGTTTGTCCAATTTTGGTTGGTTGCGAACAAAGATGTTATAGCGAAGATTCGAGTCACCAAGCATCCCGCTTGTTGTTTCACTGATGGTCAATTGGCGTTTAGACTTCTTATAAAACTCTAATAAGCGTTGCTGTAAATTGAACCGTGAAACACCACTTTCGATGTCAAAATTTAGACCTTTAAAAACATTTTTATTACTGTTGTTTCCAAAGTAACAAACTGCATCGTTAAACATTTGCGTTAAGTTTGCAAAAATTAAGAGAAAGTCGTTTTGTGGGTACGGACGTTTTTGATACATGCACCCAAACTCACTGTCAGCTAACTTATAAAAATAGGTGCGAACGCCAGTATAACTGCAAAGTGAATCATAAATGCGTGTGCCTTTAATTTGAATCTGAGTGACATAGCTAGATGAAAATTCAGGGGTAGCCCAAAGCATAGGGCTGAACAGGATGTCTTTCACTAATCCATTGTCGTATGCACGGTCGCCAACGGGACTGTTTTGGTTAATGCGGTCGTTTTGGGTGTAAACATGGATGTTCTTCAGCTCCAACGTTTCACGTTTGAACACGGTCTTTTCAGCGGTAGCAGTAGCGGTCGTCATGGTGAAGTTCCTTATCGGCTTAAATACGTGTGTGCAAAAATTGCTTGCATGGTTTTAAAAATTGGGTCTGTTTCAAAGTAGTCAGAAATTTGCTCTTGGAATGGGCTTTGATGGTTGCGAACCAACGTGCGAATTGCAGATCTGTTTAAGGTGTCTGAGTTGGTAAAACCATTTTTTAGTACTTTGATCTCAAAATATGGGCTAGTGGATGCAATCACACTGACAATAATGTTGCCGTCTTGGTCTGTCTTAACTGACAAATCAGCAATTGGGCTTAGTTCATGGCGTAAAAAATACATATTGTCGGGGTTATAGATTGCTTTAAATCTGATTCCGTCTTGGCATATAGCGCAAAACAGTTCATTCACCGACTCAGCAGTAAAGATCGCCCCAAACGTCACAACAACAGGCCCGACATTTTTTTGCTGTTTTTCATCATGTTTGATGGTTAGCTCGCAATGCGCTGTAATTAGGTTTTGCATTGTTTATATCCTAAGTGTGATTCAGTGGCATACGCACGTTATCCGTGCGTATGGGTGAATTGAATTAAGAAAGTTCGCGTGACCAACAATCTTCTATACGGTCGTATGCGTAGCCGTTTTGAGCCATTAACGTGCAAATGTCTTCAAGGTTTTTGCCAAAGATATTTACTGAGGTAACTTGGTCGAGTACTGATGTATGACCAAAATTTTCTTTTAATGTTGCAACGTAGATTTCAACGTCCATGAAGAAGAAAAGAGGTGGATCAGGAAATTTGAACAACACTTATAAGTGATATTTTGCTCCCCAAATGATGTTATAAACATCAATATATGGAGTATTTTATGGCACGTAGACCAAGAAGAAATCATTCAAATGATTTTAAAGCTAAGGTAGCACTTGCTGCGATTAAAGCAGAAAAAACACTTGCTGAATTGAGTGCTGAATTTGATGTTCATCAAAACCAAATTATCGACTGGAAAAATCAACTGATTTCAGCTTCCTCGCAAGCTTTCGATCAATCAAAAGCTCCAACAGAACCACCCATCGATCTAAAAAAACTACATGCAAAAATCGGTGAGCAGGCATTAGAAATTGATTTTTTAGAAGGTGTGTTGAAGAAACTGGGCCGCTTCAACCACAAAAGTTAATCGATGACTCACTTCAGATTTCAGTATCTAAGCAAGCTCAGCTGCTGAAAGTCTCCCGTGGTTGTTATTACTATCGCCCAAAACCTGTGAGTGCATCAGATCTGAAGCTAATGCGGTGTATGGATGAGTTACATATGCAATACCCTTTTGCAGGTAGCCGGATGATGCGTGATTTGTTGAATCGTCAAGGACATCATATAGGACGACGTCATACACGTACTTTAATGAAGAAAATGGGCATTAATGCGTTATATTGCAAACCAAATTTAAGCCAGGCTAATCAAGCTCACCGCAAATATCCATATCTGCTCAAAGGATTGGCTATTCAGCGCAGTAATCAAGTGTGGTCTACGGATATAACGTATATCCCTATGGCAAAAGGCTTTGTTTATTTATGTGCTGTGATTGATTGGCATAGCCGCAAGGTACTTGCGCATAGAGTATCGATTAGTATGGAGGTTACATTTTGCATAGAAACATTAAATGAAGCTATTGAAAAATATGGTCGACCTGAAATATTTAATACAGACCAAGGCAGTCAGTTTACCAGTGATGCATTTATTGATGTATTGAAATCAAATGGCATTCAAATCAGTATGGATGGTAAAGGTCGATGGGTTGATAATGTGATGGTTGAACGATTATGGCGGAGCGTTAAATATGAAGAGGTGTATCTCAAAGCCTACAGCAATGTTTTGGATGCGAAGAAGCAATTAAACGCATATTTTGAATTTTAT
>NZ_JBSXNI010000005.1:0-3872 GCF_056857555.1 Acinetobacter sp. L-24
AAATACGCACTAATATCTACCAACCCACCTTGTCACAACAACTAACAGTTTTAAGAAACAATCAGATCGTATCGACACGACGGGAGGGTAAACAGATTTTTTATCAATTAAGCGATATGCGCGTGTTAAAAATCATGCAGACACTCTATGAAATTTATTGCAGTCACGATTAAGGTTCTGTCGCATTTCACCCTTTACAGTATCTAATCTAGTTCTTAATGCGATAGAACCATTTAACATAATGGTGGTTATACGAAGTACACTTGTATATTAATATAAAAATCAATATCTTAAAAATTTACACCAAACCCTAAGATCCATAAAAAGCCGATTTTGAAACAAGTCGGCTTTTTTATGATCGTTTTTGATAGTTCTTGCCAATAATTTTGTTTAAAAAGTAATCAATTTTAGCATTTTTCAAATTTTATCAATGCCTCAATGTCCAAAATTATCCACATTTTTTGTGGATAAAATTTAGGCTATTTTGTACGCCTGGGCTTACGTAAATTCTGGTTCTTTACGGCTGTCCAGGATAGGTGAATTTTCCTATGATGAAGCCATAGAGAACAGGATGTTCCAAACAACAAGAATAAGAAAGATCGCACCAGGAACGTGAGGTAAGACAGGAGTCATACTTAGCAACCCAATATGAAAAACCCCGGCAGGATGCCGGGGTTTTTTATTATCTAAACTTCTTAAACTAAAGTTGGATGAGCATCTAGAATACGAATTAAGGTCGCTGCAGGACCAGTCGGATAGCGACGGCCCTGTTCCCAGTTTTGGAGCGTTCTCGCGCTGATATGCAAACATGCAGCAAAATCTGCCAGGGTTAGACCTAAATACAGCTTTAGACATTGAAAATACGACACAAACTGTCGCCACGAATAGTTTATCGATTGTTTTTCACTCAAAATCAATTGATTATCTTAGTACTAAATTATTGTATTGGATGTAAAAAGTATGGCTATTTACGGTAATTCTAAATTTTTAAAACATATCCCTGATTGGGAAGGTTGGGATAAAGTATATAAACCTAGTGAGCAAGTCCCACATTCTGGGATTTATAGATGCACAGGGTGTAATAAGGAAATTACATCAAATAAAGGAGATAAATTTCCTCCTCAAAATCACCATCAACACGGCTCAACCTTAAACAATATCCAATGGAAAATTATTATTTTTACAGATACTGCTGGTGAATATACCTACTAAAAATAAAAAACCAGTAAAAACATTATTGTTTTTACTGGTTTTGTTTTAGCCGATGCCTAAAAAACGATATCTGACTCTTACAGTCTAACCTCGTTCAACGGTGTTGCTCGGACCCATAAATAGTAATTCATTCTTGTTAGAAGAAATTTGTACTATTTACTTCATTTTTATCGACCATTGGGCACAGAAATGGTCCATAAAGTAATATAAAATATTACTTTACACTTCTAATCATAAGCTACATATTCAATGAATGCAATCCTATTTACATAACCTCAAACTTTACTTAACAAGGAAATACCTAAGATATTTTGCTTTGGAATCCCACTTCGGACCAAACATTCAATTGCTGAGTTAATAGTGCTTCCAGAACTAATAAGATCCTCAATGAATATATAATAATGATCAGGATAAGTTTTAAAATTTTCCGCCAACTTCAATGTCGATATATATGGTCTAATTTTTACATCAACAGCTTTCATTTTAAATACAGCATGCGGATCATCTTTTAACTTTTTTAAATCAGATAGAACTTTATTCGCTGAACTTCTTAGTTTTTTAGGTACTTCGACCTTAGAAAAGTCTTCATAAATTTCACTTATAGTTTTTTTTTCAAAACAAGAATCATAAACAGATACAGGCTCTTTGAAACTATCACAGTTACTAATTGATATAGCTGTATCATAAACAACGTTACTTGATGATGGTATGCATAAAATATTATTAAATATTAGATGTTTACTAATAATTTTTTTTATTATTAAATCTTTATTAATTGAAAATTTTTCCCATTCTTCAGTAGTAATGGAATATCCTTTCATCCCTTTCAAAGCAAATATTAAAGGATTTCCATCTCCTGGATTATTTTGTCCGTTCGATTGAGTATGTAACCTTCTGAAGATGCTATAGACTAAAACCCCACTATACCGCTGTGATTGCGGATTCGACTCTATAGATGTGTTAACTAAAAGTTCACGGTTTGGATCAAAATACACCTCCTTACTTTCTGTAACTATTAATCCCAACAGAAACTCCGAAAAATTCTAAAAAATAGTACTTAATTTTATACTTTATTACTTCTAAATACGAAGTTTGAAAAATATAAAATTAAATTAATCATAAATTTAAAGTAAAATTTAAAAAAATATTTAATACAAAACCTCTTATCTAAAATTAAAAAAAGCCTAAATCTAAATCTATGCTTTAAACTTTTAAGGATACGTAAATTGAGGATTTCTTTTTTTAAAAAAAGTATCATATAGACAAATTCTTAATAAAAAACAATTCCATGGAAATTTTCGAATCAAGTAAGTTGTTTTTATTTATTGTCTTTGCGATCCCGGGGTTCATTGCAATAAAAACATATTCATTACTATGCCCCAATCAAGATAAGGATAGTACAAAATTAATAATTGATGCTATTACATATAGTTGCATGAACTATGCAATCCTAGGTCCTTTCATCTATATGATGCTATTCAGTAAAAAATGGGTGTTTATATGTTCATTTTTTACATTTAGCTTTTATGCCTTTGTAATGCTTATTTTTCCGGCCTTCTTAGCATGGCTTTGGTTAAGACTTAGAGAATTAGAATTTTTTAGGAAAAATGCACCTCACCCGACACCTAGACCATGGGATTTTGTTTTCAGTGATACCTCTACTTGGTATTACGTAATTATTACCTTATCTGATGGTACTAAAATTGCTGGACAATATAGTGGAAACTCGTTCACTTCAAGCTATCCAGAAGAACCTCAAATGTATTTAGAGAAAACTTGGGTGTTAAATGAAGATGGGGGGTTTGAAAGAGAACGAGTATCTTCTAAAGGAATTATAGTATTATCCAAAGATATTCAAAGTATTGAGTTATTTGAACATCCATAACAGGAATTATAATTATGTCAAAGATCCGTTTACCGGCAATGGAGGGTTATCAGCCATCTAGCAGACCAAATGATAGTCAAACTAGAGGTTACCAACCTCAACAAGTCACAAATACAACAACATCATCAAATAAAACACCGCCAAAGAAACCATAGAGCTAAAATATGACTGATAAAAATCGTAGATTCCCAATAGGTGATGGGTACAAACCAACCTCAGGTACACCAAATAATCCTAAACCTGGAGCTGGTTACCAACCAGAAAAATCAGGAGGAACTAACCCTACTAACCCACAAAAACCATCTTCTCCACCTAAAAAACCATAAGTTAGAGAGATAATAATGTCTAAAAATAATATTCAGTACGCTAATACTGTTAAAGATTCTAATAACACGTTTGGTTATCAGCCTACAAAATCCTCTAGCAATACTCCATCACATACGCCTGTACAAACATCATCACCACCCAAAAAACCTTAATCTACTTTGAACCATAATACACATTATATGAAAGGCCTTATTAATGAGCCTTTCATTCATCTATTTAACATAAAATCTCTTATACGAAGTGGCGGTGTTAGAACCCATTTAAACCGTTTTTTACTTCTATAGTCTTTTAAATATTAGCCTCCATCCAGAGGTGCATCAGTGCATCAGTGCATCAGTGCATCAGTGCATCAGTGCATCAGTGCATCAGTGCATCAGTGCATCAGTGCATCAGTGCATCAGTGCATCAGTGCATCAGTGCATCAGTGCATCAGTGCATCAGTGCATCA
>NZ_JBSXNI010000006.1:0-9133 GCF_056857555.1 Acinetobacter sp. L-24
ATTAAAGCAATTTAGAGGAATAGCTACTCGATATGACAAGCTCAAAAGAAATTATCAAAGTTCTGTTGCTTTAGCCTGTATATTTTTATGGCTACCTTTATAGGGTTAATTATGAACAGTAAATGTCAACAGACCCTAATCGTTTTTAAATAAAAAAAATAAGTATCTACCAAGAAAATAGATACTTATTTCAAGCTTGATGCTTATGAGAATAATCGAGAATTATTTTGCAAGTTCTGCATTCACTGCATCGACAATCCGTTGATCATCTGCAGTAATATCTGGAGCAAAACGTGCCACTACTTCACCATTTTTATTGATCAGGAATTTTTCAAAGTTCCAGAGCACTTCTGGTGGCTGATTTGGGGTTAAACCATAATCGACCAGATCTTTCCACCAAGGGCCTTCACCGATACGTTCCGGTACAGCCTGCGTAAGGTTGGCATATAAAGGATGCTTGTCTTCACCCGCGACAGAGATTTTAGCAAATAGCGGGAAGTCAACTTTATAATTCACTGAGCAGAATTCCTGAATCTCGGCTTCGCTACCCGGTTCCTGTTCCAAAAAGTTATTGGCAGGGAAGCCCAGAATTTCCAGACCTTCCGCTTTTTTGTCCTGATACAGTTTTTGTAAGCCTTCATATTGCGGCGTCAGGCCACATTTAGATGCGACGTTAACCACCAGCAAAACCTTACCTTGGTACTGGTTTAAAGTGGTTTCTGTTCCTTCAATGGTTTTGACTGGAATGTCATATACAGAGCGAGTCATTAGATTTCCTGTTTATTGCGACTGAACGGTATTTGTTTTAACGGGTATTCGCTTTCAGTACAAGTAAAAACAGGTGAGCTCAGTTACTTAAAGCTGCAAATTGCCTCAATATTATGTGAAAAATCTATTATGCTAGGATGCGCGAATACGCATAGCTTAATAACAAGACCAGCGACTCATGGATGAAAGTATGACACAGCAACAAAAGGCAGTCTGGTGGGCCATGGCCTTACCACTGGCCGCAGTTTTGATTTGGTCTCTGAATATGACTGTCACCCGCTATGTGGCAGATTATATTTCTCCCATCAGTATCAGTTTCTACCGCTGGGCCTTGGCCTTACTGATTTTAACTCCATTCATGTTGCCCAAAGTCAAAGCAGCGTGGCCGGAGATCCGTCCATATCTCGGGCATTTTGCTGTTTTGAGTGCGCTGGGAATGGTGCTTTATCAGGGGTTGGCTTATAGTTCGGCACACTATACCACTGCAACCAATATGGGCCTGATCAATGCCTTTATTCCTATTTTTACCATTATCGTGGGTATTTTTGTTTTAAGGATTCGCCCAACACAGGCTGCAGTGCTGGGGAGTCTTCTGTCTTTTATTGGCTTAATGTATGTCATGGCACAAGGGCAGGGCCTGCAGTTTTTAACTGTTGGTGAAAGTTATATTGGCGATCTGTTGATGTTGATCGCAGTATTTTTCTATGCCTGTTATGGCGTGTTTCTGAAAAAATGGCAGATTCAGATTCCACTCTTAGTGAGCCTGTATATTCAGATTTTTATGGCCTTTCTCTATCATATTCCTTTGGTATTGATTTTAGGTCTGGACAGCATCAATCATGCTAATGCAGCCAGCATTATCTATGCCGGAATTTTCCCATCCATTGCCGCGCCGTTATTCTGGATGATGGCTGTGCAGCAACTTGGTCCCAATCGCAGCAGTATTTTTATGAATCTGATGCCGGTTTTTACTGCAGTAGTCGCATATTTGTGGCTGGGTGAAGCGTGGACCATGTATCTCAGTATCGGCGGTGGCATCATTTTACTTGGAATCCTCTGTGCTCAATATCCCGGAAGATCCGCTTAATCAGGAATTAAAAGAGCTAATTAAGAATTTTGTCTGATTAAATATTGAGCGGTTGATCAAAACTTTTTTAATTGAAATCCCCTTTTAAATGCTAATTTTCAAATGTTAAAACAAATAGAAAAATATCGTTTTATTTTAAAAAGAGAATAGAAAGAGCAAGATATTTTGAATATTGCTCAAAAATTGTTTGCTATTAATAGAAAATATGTATTATTTGATTGTTTTATTGTACTTGTCGTCGCATTCAGTTTCTTTCATAATGCGCCCATCGAGAATGATCAAGCAAGAAAATCCTTGTTTTATCAGACTCCCAGAGATTTTCTGAACCCTCTGGATGTGATTTATGCACATCCTTTTTTATGCTCAGCCATCCCTATATGGCTGAGCTTTTTTTTGTCTTAAAACTTTAGTCGGGCTTGAGTGTCCCGACTAAATCAGACAGGACTCAGTCACGAATAATTGCGCCAGTCACTGCATCAATGATCCGGCTTGGTTGCTGACTTAAACCGAGGTCACCATTCAGATAATTTAGATTCTGGTCAAAATAGCGGATCGCATCCTGCAGTGAGCGGGCAGGTTCCATACCGGCAGGGTTGGCACTGGTAGAAACGATAAAACCGCCAAAGGCCTGACACAATGCGACACAGAGCGGGTGAGTGGTCACGCGGACGGCTACTTTAGGGTGATGACCTTTAATCCAGTCAGGAATGTCTTTATTTGCAGGAAGTAACCAGGTGGTCGCGCGATCAGCAGGTCTGTCATGGTTCCAGGATTCAATCACTTTTTCACGCATTTCTTCAGTTAAATCCTGCAACAGATGTTCTACCTGTGAAAGATGAGCTGCCAGCAGAATCACGCCTTTTTCAATCGGGCGCTGTTTTAATTCTAAAATCTGATGAAATGCCTGTTCATTATAGGGGTCGCAACCCAAGCCCCAAACAGCCTCTGTAGGATATGCCAAGACTTGTCCATCTTTAAGCCATGCTGCTGCTTCGGCAACAGAGGTAGTGATCATGTGGATACCTTATATCAAACAACAAAGCGCTATTGTGAACCTTATTTGAGAATCCGACAACGTAGATAGAGGCCGGCTTGCTGGGTACAAAAACCGAGTAACTCCAGTTCCATGAGTTGGCTGGTCAAAGCAGATACCTCTTGCTGAACCTGCGTTCCCAGTTGATCCAAACTCTGTCCCACCCAGTCCAGCTGATTATACAGACTGAGCAGATGCGGTGGAATTTGCTGTGATGTTGCTTCAGTAACTTTCGTTTTGGTGGTATTTTCTAAAGCCTGCCATTGCGTCGCCAGTGCCAGTTCTTCGATGACCTGCTGTGGATGATCAATCAGAATCGCACCCTCACGAATCAGTTGGTGACAACCCTGATAATGCTCGCTGTAAATATGTCCCGGAATGGCAAACACAGTTTTACCTTGCTCAGCTGCCAGTTTAGCCGTAATCAGAGAACCACTTTTTAATGCAGCTTCTGCCACAATCACACCTAGACTTAAACCACTGACGATTCGGTTGCGCCGTGGGAAATGGTGCTGCAAAGGCAGCGTATCTGGTAGAAACTCACTGATTACTGCACCACCGTGCTCAATGATTTGCTGGCGTAGTGATTGATGTTGTGCTGGATAGGTTTGATCCAGTCCGGTCGCCATCACCGCAATCGTGCCTTGATGCTGTAACGCAGCCCGATGCGCTGCTTCATCAATACCGTATGCCAGACCGCTATTGATATAGAAACCCTGTTCACTCAAATAAAAAGCAAAGTCATAAGCTACTTGCCGGCCGTGTGGACTGGGTTTGCGGCTGCCCACAATGGCAATCTGTGCCTGAAGCAGGGTATCGGATCTACCCTGACCAAAAATGATCGGTGGTTTATCTGCATAAGGATGCAACTGCTGAGGATAATGCGGATCGCTGTGCAGCAAAATAAAATCGCTATCCTGCTGGATCTGCTGCAGACATCGCTGAAATTTTTGCTGCGCTTCTGGGAGGTAAAACTCTTTTAAGCGCTGCACATGATTGGCATGAAGGCCGAGTGCTTGCCAGACGGGTACTTGATCCGGCTGAAGGGCATGCGCCAGTTCGGCATAATGTTGACTGATTTTATAGAAACTCGAAAGAGAATGCTGAACCAGATACCATAACGTAATTGTTTCCAGTTGCGCGCGTGATAACGGGTTCAGCATATTGAGACCTATAGGGTTGTCTTCTTATTATTAAGTTTTTTTATTTAGACAAATATTTATTCATCTAAAAGAGGTGCTTGAATTCCTGCACCAACCTTGATTGGTAATTCGCTCTCTAGCACATAGGCATAGCTTAATTGATCGAAGTTTTTGAATACCATGATTTGGCCAATACGCTCACCTGGCAATTGCACACGTTCTTTAGTTTTAGGATCAGTGACCACTTCACCTTTTTGATTCACACTAAAGACATGACCCGTCTGAACTCCATGTGCCGTACCACGGTCAATGGTGACAACACTATGACGTGCTGCTGTACCAATTGACCCCAATACACGCACAATCTGGCCACCGGCAGCAATATTTTCTGCATTGGTCGGATAGAACAGAGTCGGTAACATTGGATCGTATTCTGGTAAGACACGATCACCGCGACGTACTTCAGCATTGTAACTATCTGTCAGTTCAAGTGTGGTGACATCACCTTCGCCACGAACTGCAATACCGGATGCCACCTGTTGCAGCTCGAGTGCAGCCGTATATTTCTTGCCATTCGCATCGGTAAATACATACGGTTCAGCTTCGCGATACACGGCATAGCGTTGACCAACTTCCAGACCGTTACCACGTACATAGACTTTCTGGCCTTTGCCTGCCAGTACGCGCTGATCGGCAGTTCCAAGAATATATGGCGTACCTTGAACTGAATCAGGTGCCATCAGGGTGTAGCGTTCCAACCACTGCTTGATATGTTCTAGTGGAATTACTGGAATGGTATTGTTTAACGATTCAACCCGAATCTGAGGTTGCAAGGAGGTGCTACCCAGATAACGGCTGATAATGCCTTCACAACCATCACCTTCGTCTTTACCAATAATCGGACGGCCCTGGTAATCACACATCAGTAGGCGGTCACCCGGGAAAATCCAGTGTGGATTTTTGACGTGCTTGTTGCTGGCCCAGATTTCCGGCCAACGTACCGGATTTTTCAGGAAGCGTTTCGAGATATCCCAAAGTGTATCTCCTTTTTTCACCACATACACGTTCGGTGCACTGGCTTTTAATGCCGGTGGATTGACGTTACGTGCAGGTGCTGCCTCGGCGGAATGAATGGTCCCCATACTGACGCCTACACAAATAGCAAGTGCCAGCATCTGATTTTTAAACCCCAAGGCACTAAAAAATGGCATGCCCTTTAAAACCTTTTTCATTATCATAATTCCTAAAATTATGTGCGTAGTTGCGTTATAATAACGATCTTACACACATTTTTTTGATGAAGCATTCCCTTCATTTGGTTTTTTGATCAATGGCATAATTGAGGATGCAGTATGGCCTTATTACCTATTTTAAGTTTCCCGGATCCCCGTCTTCGTACCATTGCCCAACCTGTCGAAGAAGTAACTGATGAAATTCGTCAGCTCGCTGCAGATATGTTTGAAACCATGTATGAAGCACCAGGTATCGGACTTGCCGCGACTCAGGTGGATCGTCATATTCAGCTGATTGTTATGGATCTGTCTGAAGATAAAGATCAACCGATGGTGTTTATTAACCCCAAAATTACACCATTGACTGAAGAAACGCAGCCCTACGAAGAAGGCTGTCTATCAGTTCCTCAAATATACGATAAAGTTGACCGTCCGTCACGTGTAAAAATCGAGGCAATTAATCTGCAAGGTCAAGCATTTGAGCTTGATGCTGACGGACTTCTCGCTGTGTGTATCCAACATGAAATGGATCACTTAAATGGCAAATTATTTGTTGATTATTTATCACCATTAAAACGTCAACGTGCACGTGAAAAAGTGGAAAAACTGGTTCGCCAGCGTAATAAAGACAAGGTGGCAGTGAAACGCTAGGATCATTTTAAAGTTTATTTAAATGGTCTAACAAAGCCCAATTCTGATTGGGCTTTGTTATAATCAACATAAGCATGTTTTAGGAATAGCCTGTGTTTTTACGCGCGGGGCTGCTATTTGCATTTGCAGCTGTGTTTCTACAGATTGCTGTATTTTTACAGCCTTTGTTACCGAAGCAATATCAGGTTGCTCCGGTCTGTGAAACCATCACGCGTGCGCTTTTTATCGCGACAGATGCTCATGCGCAGCATAGCGCTGGCGAGCATAGTCACCTTATCCAATCTGATCATCTTCAACATGATCATCATGATGCCAATCATCAGTGTCAGTACTGTAAGGTTCATGCCAATTTAGTCTTACCGCCTGATCTGGACATCAAACAGGTTCTTGACCGGATTCATGTCCGTTTAATTGCCTATCAAAAAACCTTTAAGCATGTCTGGTTTGTCCTTCAGCAACTCTTCTTAATTCCTCAGGGGCGAGCGCCACCACTGCCTGCATAAATCTGCATTTTTCAGCTTGGGTTGGTATTGACTCAAGCCGTGCCTAATTTATGTATTTAGTGAGATAGAGAAATGGCTCAGCCTAAATTTTCTTTACAGCCACTTGCGGCTGCGATTTGTGTAGCTTGTTATTCTTCGATAGTGATGGCCAATGACGCCATGCCGGTTCAGACATTTGCCCCGATTGTGGTGACGTCAGCATCAGGTAATGATGCCAATGGGCTGATTGTCCGCGCTGATCCAAAACAGCCGATTCAACCGATTCCTGCCAGTGATGGTGCGGATTATTTGCAAAGTATTGTCGGCTTTAGTTCGGTCAATAGCGGTGCCGGCACTAATGGTGATGTGACGTTCCGCGGCATGTTTGGTTCACGAATTAAGATCCTAACTGATGGCACCGAAAACCTGGGCGCCTGTCCAAGTCGTATGGATTCGCCGACCTCTTATATTTCTCCGGAAAGCTATGACCGTATTTCGGTGATTAAAGGACCGCAAACGGTTCAGTATGCCAATACTGGCTCTGCGGCCACAGTGATTTTCGAACGTACGCCGGAACAGTTTGATCAAGATCAAAACTATCGCGGTCAGGCCAGTGTCTTGATGGGGTCATTTGGCCGTCTGGATCATAATGTCGAAGTTGCAGCAGGCGATGATCAGAAATATGTCCGACTCAATACCAATCGTTCGGTATTGAATAGCTATCAAGATGGAGATGGAACCACTGTACCTTCAGATTGGGAGCGCTGGAATGCGGATCTGGCATTGGGCTGGACTCCAGATACAGATACCTGGGTAGAGCTGACTGGCGGTAAAGCTGATGGTGAAGCAGTTTATGCCGGCCGTGCAATGGACGGTTCCAAGTTTGCCCGCGAAAGTTTAGGACTTCGTGTAGAAAAGAAAAATCTTACCGATATCATTCAAAAAGTCGAAGCTCAAGTGAACTATAACTTTAATGACCACGTTATGGATAACTTTAGTTTACGTGAGTTCCAGCCTGGAGGAATGATGAGTATGCCAATGGCGACCAATGTGACACGTAAAACATTGAACGCGCGTATGGCAATGACCAATGAGTGGGATAAATTGCAGCTGATTACTGGTATTGATAGTCAGAATAATGAACATACTAAACGTAACGGAAGTCTGATGACGCTGTATCAAACTCAGCCACGAACTAAAGATATGGAATTCCAGTCTGTGGGAGCTTTTGGAGAACTGAGTTATCTGTTCAGTGATAACAATAAGCTGGTGTCTGGTGTTCGTCTTGATCAGGTCAATGTAGACGCTGTTCAATCTCAACAGGAACGCAAAGAAACTTTACCGAGTGCCTTTATTCGTTTTGAAAATCATCATCCCGATCATGATGATGGCAAGACCTATATTGGCCTGGGTTATGTCGAGCGTATGCCGGATTACTGGGAATTATTCAGTCCTAAAACGGGAAATGATAACGTTAATACTTTTGCCAATATTGATATTGAAAAGACATTACAGCTAGATTTTGGTTATCAACATGAGCATGGTCATTTCAATTCATGGGCATCCGCATACGCAGGTTTGATCAATGATTATGTGTTAACAACCTATAAACCTACTGGCATGATGAGAATGCTTGAAGCACATACCCGTAATGTCGATGCCACTATCGCTGGTGCAGAAGCTGGAATTGGTTACCAGTTTACTGACCGCCTGCAGGCCGATATCAGCGCCATGTATGCCTGGGGTGAAAACACCACAGATAATACGCCTTTGCCACAAATCTCTCCTTTAGAAGCCCGTGTTAACTTGCGCTATGTTCAAGACAAATATAATTTTGGATTGCTATGGCGTGTAGTGGGTGGTCAAAACCGGATCAGTCTTAACGAAGGTAATATTGTGGGTTATGATAACAAGCAGAGCGCAGGCTTTGGTATTTTGTCTTTAAACGGTAGCTACCATGTTATGGATAGCGTGGATGTATCAGTCGGAGTCGATAATGTTCTAGACCGGACTTATACCGAGCACTTAAATAAAATGGGTGCTTCCGGGACAGGTTTACCAGCAACCGAGCAGTTTAATAATATGGGACGTAATTACTGGGCACGTGTCAGTATGAAATTCTAATTGTTGCTTAATATTCCAAAAGCCATTGCTCAATAGCGATGGCTTTTTAATTTTTAGCGTTGCAATCAATTTTTCATATTTAAATCGGGCCTATGTATCTTGGAAGAATACCGGATAAAACAAGTTTTGTATATATAAACGCCAGGTTGCTGAAGAATCAAACAAGAATAGAGTGTGAATTGAACGATATAAGTCATGTGATAAAGACTTTTATAATTTAAATTCAAATAAAACAATATCTTAGTTTTTTTTAGGTTGGTTTTGTTGGATGTGCTCAATAAAATTCAAAAATAATGAAAATAAATTAACTATATATAACAATTACTTATATTTTTATTGGTTTGAAAAATAAACACACGATAAAAAATCTTTGCAAGAAGTATTGCACGGGCTTTGAAATGCTGTAGAATGCACATCCATCGGCGGTGATGAAGATTAAAACCTCTGATAAAACAGTGACTTAGTTGAGTTTAATTGAGTTGGGTTTTATTTGATAAGTTTGAAAAATAGTTTTCATTACTGGTTGACTTTCTAGAGATAGAGAGTAATATAGCCGACCTAGCTTGCTGGTGACGAATCAGCAAGAAGATCATTAAGAGATTATGAAGAACAAC
>NZ_JBSXNI010000007.1:0-2085 GCF_056857555.1 Acinetobacter sp. L-24
TAAGCTCCCATTTTTAGTCTTTAATTCGCTTTTTCGCTTCGTCATAAACTATGCTATCAGCTCGTTTTCCGACGGTAATGAGCAGGATAACTACCTGATCATCTTTAACTTGATAGACAAGTCGGACACCAGCTTTTAATAATTTGATTTTATAGCAACCTGCAAGATCGCCTCTAAGCATATTCTTTGGAATATGTGGCTGCTCTATGACTTTGGCTAGTTTCTTTTTAAATTGATCTCGTATAGCAACAGGGAGTTTTTCCCATTCTGCTGTAAAGTCCTTGTGACGTAAAAGCTTATAAGTCATCTAATGTGACTTCCTCAAACATCTCTTTAGGATCATTAATGCGCTTACGGATAAGAGCTAATAATTCTTCATATTCTTCCGAAAGCAAAGCTTTTTTGACAGGCAGTTTCCCAGTCGTAGCAACATACTCAAGAATACTAGTGAAGAAATCCGTAGGTGCAATACCTTGCTCTTTAAGGATTGAATAAGATTTTTCTTTAAGGGCTTCATCGACCCTGAAGTTAACAGTAGCCATCATATTTCCCAAGTATTTAATGTATTAGGAATAGTGTAATGCAAATTGCATTACAAGTCGTGTTATTCCCAAGTAGAAATGTCCTACCTAATAACCAAATAGAAATGTCCTATATGGACATTTCCAAGTCAAGCACAGGATTCAGATTTCGTTGTTGAATTGCTGTTTTCTGTGCACGTCTGCTTGGCATCTTTTGAGAACGATTGCGTTTGTTTTGTTGTTCCAGTTCTTCATGCTGTTGTTGGATATGATTCAGAACAGCACCCAACCGTTTATTCTCAACAATCTCTCGCTGGTTGAGCTGACTTAATTTATCGAAGATGCTGTAATTGATCTTCCGGCCTTCATGCATGATGGCTACAGTACCATCCGGGTATTCTAGAAACTCAAGATATTTACCAATCAGCCTCTGGTTTTCTTCTGTACTCTCCAGGAGATATACACATTTATCATAAGTAATGGTCAGGCTATTGGTGACTCTACGTGGCTCTCGCCAGGTAAAAATATCATCTAATTGCTCAGCTGTTTCGGTGGCAGAGCGGTGTAAGTTCTTAGGATTAAAGGCCATCTTTGCAAACTTGAGATTGAACTTCTCAATAAAGCAGGGTAACCACTTATTCGCATCTGCAATCGAACTGATACCTTCCAGGCGCATCTCCTTAATCAGACGGTCCTGAAGGGTTCTGTTGGCCCGTTCCACCCGTCCTTTGGCCTGAGGGGAGTTAGCGAAGATGATATCGATATTGAGGGTACTGAGTACGCGTCCAAACTGGGTAATCTTGCTGTCTTTCTTGCTGCTTTGATTCACCCTAAAGACTGAATGTTTGTCGCTGTAAAACGCTAAAGGCTTACCATGCTGTTCAACATACAAGCGTGTCGAAATCATATAGTCAAAGGCTGATTCTGATTCACAGAAGCGTAAATGCTGCAATTTGCCTGTGGCATCATCGATAAAGACTAGCAGACAGCATTTAGCGGCTCTTCCTTCAAACCAGTCATGGTGTGAGCCATCGATTTGTACCAGTTCACCATAACAATCTCGGTTATATCGAGGCTGATATGGGCGTTTCAGGCGCTTGGAGCGAGGAATCCATAAATCGGCTGCAATCATCCAGCAACGCAGGGTTTCCACTGAAAGATCGAATCCATGAACGGTAGTGAGCTTTTCATGCGCTAAAGTGGGTCCGAAACCATGGAGTTGATCCGAAACAATATTGAGGCACTTGAGTCTGAGTTCTTCAGGAAGTTTGCAGTTGCTGGTTTGGCCACGACCAGCATGGGCTAATGCAGCTGGGCCTTGAGCTTTGTATTTCTGCAGTAAGCGTCTGATCTGACGTTCTGAAATATGAAGTAGCTGAGCAGCCTGGGATTGAATTATGCGTTGATCGCAGATTTCCTGCAAGACCGACAATCGTTTAAGTTCTTTATCCGACATAGACACCAACATATCAAACCGTCCGCTTCAATAATCGCAAAAGTGCATATTCTAAAAGCGGACATTTTTACTTTGGAGAAACCGGACATTTCTATTTTGGGCTTACAA
>NZ_JBSXNI010000008.1:0-10818 GCF_056857555.1 Acinetobacter sp. L-24
AGGTCTGATATCTTTGAATATATTGAGATGTTCTACAATTCAAAACGCAGACATGGTTCCAATGGTCAGCGTTCTCCATTAGATTATGAAAAGGCCCATCAAAAGATGGTTAGGTGTGTCTAGAATTTTGGTGGCTATTCATAGTATACCTATAAATACATTAGTGATACTAAAAAGCTCTAAATAGATAGAGAATATATGTAACTAAGCTATTTTAATAAATAGTATTTTTTATCATTACTAAGTTAAATTTTATAAAATATTTTTAATTGTTTGATTCTTGGAATAAAAAACCCCGGCATCTTGCCGGGGTTTTTCGTATTGGTTCGCTCGGTATAACTCCTGTCGTACCTTAAAGTCCTTGTGCTTATCTCTTATTATTCTTGTATGGAACTTCCTGTTCCCGATGAGTTCATCATAGGAAAATTCCACTGTCCCAGGTAGCCGCAAAGGGCCGAGATTTATGTACGCCAGAGCGTACAAAATAGCCTAAATTTTATCCACAGCAATTGGGGATAGTTTCGCAACCTGGATCCGTATGAAATGGGCACTGATTGCCAAATTGATCGTTTTTTAACCGAATTTACTGGCAAAATGTTACAGATTTGCTTAAAAACTCACCAACTTATTACAAAAGCCAATTTCTGGTGGTTTCTTAGTCATGACTAAAATTTTAAGTTGTTGATATTTATGTTAATATACAAGTGTACTTCGTATAATATCCATTATGTTAAATACCCTCATTCCAAGCTTTATCTAAGCTTTTCAAATTATTGTATGCTTCTTCAAAATCACTTAATTTAAATGTTAAAACAGGAGATGAAAAAGGTTGTTCCCAAACTACTGATGTTACAAGGTCATGCATATTGTTCCATGCTACCCCAAATCGAATCCATTGAACTTCTGATTCAGTCACCATCTGTTCAATCATAATTACATTACAGACAAGATCTAAATCATCAGAACAAATTAAAATTGGTATGACAGTGGATACTGCACCATATTCAGAAGTTTCAGGTTTTAATAGTTTCCATGCATTACTCAAAGGAACGCTATTTTCAAAGTCATATAGCCAACCATGTGCTGGAACGGAAGAGTTTGCATCCTTAAAACTAGTGTTTTTACTTATCCATATATTTAATGGAAGCCCATCAATAGCAAAAATAGGAAATGGTTTAGTGTTTCCATTTCCATCCTGAATACATCCTTTGACAGGGTGTTCATTTAATAATATTGCCGAAATAACGTTCATATATTTTATTTAAATACTTTAAAGATTTCCTAAAATTAACATAATACACCTTATACGAAATGCGTTATAATTCTCTTGAAAATTCAACGCTGTAGTTCCTAGTTGATAGCCCGAACATCCCTGTTCGGGCTTTTTTTATGTTTTTTCTTGTTCCACGCTTAATTATTGAGCAATGTTCCACGGTTTTATGTAGTCTTATTTAACCCTAAAGCAGAAACAATGTCCCGATAAAAGAAGAATAAACGTCCAAGTAATTATTGATTTTGGAAAACCCATAAAGTTTTAATTTTCTAAAATTAATCTGAGACTTGATAAAAACCTCCAATAATGAAGGTTTTTATCAATGACAACTTATGTGTCGTGTGACGGTCACTTATCATATTTTATAATTTTTTATTTTTGTGTTTTTAGAGTATACTTCATCATAACGTCCGAATACAGCTATATTTTTTTGATTTCTACAATATCACTTGATTCAATGAGCGATTGGATATTATCAAATAAACTTTGAATATAATCAGACGCTACATGGATATCTAAATCCTCCCTGCTACGCCATTCTTCTAAGAAAAAATATCTACTCGAGTCATTTTCGCTAATATAAAGCTCATATTTCAAGTATCCTTCTTCGTTAAGTGTAGGCTCTATTACACTTTTTAAAAGCGCTTCTAACGTCTCTTTTTGATCTGACTTTGCCTTAAAGTTCGCAATTATTGAAATAGTCATTATTTCACCTTTAATTTGTTTAGAAGTTTTCTAGTACAATTTTGCCTTTTGACTTGCCTGATTCAAGCAACTTATGCGCCTTCTCCAAGTTTGCAGCGTTAATTTTGCCTAGATTTTGGTTGAGGGTACTTCTAATTTTTTGCTGGTCAACTAATTGGGCAACCTGTTGCAATAGATTACCTTGCTTTTCAATATCATCGGTTTCATACATTGAACGAGTGAACATTAACTCCCAATGGATAGAAATAGATTTAGTCTTAAACGGCATAATATCAAATGTTTGTGGATCATCGATCAATCCAAGCTTGCCTTGTGGTGCAATCAGAGAAACTATTTGCTGGATATATGTTTCTGTATGATTTGTAGAGAATACGTATTTTGGTTTTGCAATGCCTAGTATCTCGATTTGTGCATTTAAATCTTTGCTATGATCAATGACATGGTCGGCACCAAGTGATTCCACCCAAGATTTCGTTTCTTCACGTGAAGCTGTTGCTATAACGGTCAGATTTGTTTTTGCTTTTAGGAGTTGGATAGCGATTGATCCTACACCACCTGCACCACCAATAATTAAAATACTGCCAACTTCTGTTTCTGAAATTTGAAACCGATCAAACAGCATTTCCCATGCCGTGATAGCAGTTAATGGCAATGCTGCTGCTTCTGCATTAGATACTGTAATGGGTTTAAGACTGATAATTCGTTCATCGACTGCTTGAAACTCAGCATTACTACCATCTCGGGTTAAATCGCCAGCATACCAAACAGAATCTCCTACTTTAAACGAGGTAACTTTTGAGCCAACTTCAATAATTTCCCCAACGGCATCCCAACCTAAAATACGATTATTTGCTTCAGACGAATTTTTTCTCACTTTGGTATCAACTGGATTCACAGAGATTGCCTGAACTTTTACCAGTACATCACGCTCCTTAAGTGTAGGCTTCGCTTTTTCAATATCTACCAATGAATTTTTAAAATCATCATGATTATTTATAACATACGATACGGCTTTCATAGATTTGTCCACAACTTTAAAAAAATAGAGTAAAAATGGAAGCGAAGTGCTCCCATTTTATGTTATTCAATAATTAAAACTCTTGGCTCGTTGGGCGCAAAACAATTTCATTAATATCTACATCCGCAGGCTGTTCAATTGCATAAGCAATTGCTCGAGCGACTGAGTCAGCTGGTATGGCTTGTCTGTAGAAATCAGTAACAAACTCTGAACTTTCTTTATGAGAAGAACCAAATTTTAGTTCTGACTCAACTGCACCAGGCTCAATAGTCGTCGTTCTAATTGTTCCCCCAACCTCATGACGAAGGCCTTCAGAGATGGCTCTTACAGCAAACTTAGTACCGCTATAAACAGTACCTCCTGGACTAAATACTTTTATCCCTGCAACAGATGCGAGATTAATAAAGTGTCCAAAGTTTTGTTTTTGGAAAACAGGTAGGGTAGCTGCTATACCATAAAGAACACCTTTAATATTAATGTCGATCATACGATCCCATTCATCAACTTTTAGCTCACTTAATGGTGCAATAGACATTAATCCAGCATTGTTTACCAATACATCGATTTGACCAAATGCGCTTAATGCCTTTTCAATAAGTGCTTGTACTTCATGTGGTTTGGTTATATCCATACCAATAAATTCAGCTTGACCACCTTCAGCACGAATGTCGTGAACAATAGCCTGTAATTTTTCAGTACGTCTAGCACCAAGTACAACCTTTGCACCTTTTTTAGCAAGTAAGCGAGCAGTAGCTTCACCTAAACCACTACTTGCACCAGTGATCACAACAACTTTATTTTCGATATTATTCATACAAGTAACCTTCAACCTATCTGTCAATCATATTCGATGGATTAAGTATTGCAGCCTTGTTATGTATAATAAATGAATAATATTATCTTTCAGAATTCCTATTTACAGAATAATTACCAGAACACAGGGTTGGACATGCAGAACAAATTGGAAATGATGCGTATCTTTTGTGTCGCAGCAGAGTCTCGAAATTTTAAAGAGGCAGCCACTCAGCTCGGTATTTCCCCGCAGCTAGTAACACGGGCAATAAAAGAGCTAGAAGAGCAGCGCGGAGAGATTCTGTTCTACAGGAGTACTCGACAAATTAAAATTACCGCTGATGGTGAGCGTCTGGCAAAGCAAGCACGTCTTGCGGTGGGATCGATCGATGCTTTGTTTGTAAAAGACACCAAGGAAAAACGAGATGAAATGCGTGGGACTGTCCGTCTTACTGTGTCGTCTGTGTTAGGGCGTAAATTGGTAGTACCTGCACTAGCAGAATTTGCCACACGTTATCCAGATATTGTCGTGGATTGTGTGCTAACAGATTCACACTCGGATGTGATCGATGAGCGGATAGATATCGGGATCAGATTTGGATTTTTGCCGGACAATCGATATGTGGCAAGGGAATTGGCGAAAGTGAACTTTTATTCTGTGGGTACGCCAGAGTTAATTGATAAGGTCGGAATGCCTAAAAAAATTATTGACCTTGATAAATACCCTCTAACAGCACTATTCGATCATAAAACAGGGCGTTACTGGCCATGGACATTCACCGAAAGTCGAAGCTTCACGCCATCAAAGCCTCGTTTTATTACAGATGATCTAGAAGCTGAATTTCAAGCTATTCTCGCTGGAGTTGGATTCGGACACATGCCTGGATTTCTAGTTTTGCCGTGGCTTAGGAGTGGTAAGCTCATTCAGATACTTCATGAGGAAACCTCTCCCGTTTGGCGCCTGTATTTATATCGTCCACAGCGGGGCCCGACACCTTTGCGAATCCGAACATTGTTTGATTACTTAGCGGAAGTGCTGGGCCATATAGAAAACTGAATCAACTGGAATTAACCTTTTTTTCTAGAAAGTAGAAATCAGATAAGACCATCATCTATTTAGAGTAACTACAATTTTTCCTATTTGCTGATTTGATTCAAGATAGCGCTGAGCGTCATGCATGTCCTCAAAGTTAAAGCAACAGTCGATCACTGGACGAAGATATCCTGCACCTATACTGCTAAGAATAAATCGTCTGGCTTGCTCCCTTAGAACAGGGTCATGCAGAACCTCAAGGAACAAAAAACCTCGCATGGTTAAGCTCTTGCGTAATGCAACTTTAAGGGGGAATGGTGTGATCTCCGGGCTAAGTGCACCATGCATAACCATCGTTCCTCCTACCGACATCGCTTTTGCAATCTGTTCAATATGCGGCCCTCCTACAGCATCGAAGGCGACATCAAGATATTCTCCACCCAAACGTGAAACAAGCGCCTCATACAAATCTGGTTCATCTTCACTGGCTATAACATTTTTAACACCGAGATCCAGTAAACGTTGCTTTTTCTCTATCGTTTGTGTACTTGCAATGACCTTAGCACCCGCTGCTTCAGCGATCTGTATCGCAGCTAGTCCTACACTGCTTGAAGCTGCTGTGATCAAGATCGTTTTTCCTTTCGAAACGCCACCAGCATGGATTACACCACCCCAAGCCGTCAAATACTGCATCCAGATTGAAGAAGCTTCTTCCCAGCTTAAACTATCGGGTTTGTGAACTAAAAAAGTTTCTGGTATCAGAAGCTTGTCCGCATATGTCCCATATTTGGCTAGATTGTCAGTCGGAAGAATCGATACTGCATCTCCTGGAGAAAATTGGCGTACACCTTCACCTATTGCCAGAACTATGCCTGCTCCCTCATATCCCAGACGAGAAGGGAATACTGCCTTTTGAATATAAGTACCACGCCGAAACATCACATCAGCCCGGTTGAGTCCGATCGTTTTCATCTGGATTAGAACTTCTCCTGCTGCTGGTAAAGCAACAGGAAGTGTTTCTAATGTCAGAACATCTGTATCTCCAATACTATTGAAGCGCCAAGTCTTGGCCTGAAGTGCGTTAAATGACATCAATCACGACCTTAATATTGGCAGAGCGATCTTGAACAGCATCATGAGCCTCAATCGCTTGGTCTAGTGTAAAATGACGAGGATCAACAATAGGACGCAGTTTACCTTCCTCAACGAGACGAGTCGCGATCTTAAGGATATCACCATGATGAGCACGGCGATTGCCTGTTAACATCGGCATTAGGACGAATACGCCAGACACTGTGGCACACCGTAGAGATGAACTCGCTAAATTATGATTACCAAATGCAGCACAGCTGGTAATGTGGCCATAGTGAGTTGTCATGGAAAGTGAAGCTTCGAGTACTGGACCACCCACAGTGTCGTAAACAATGTTAAAACCTTGACCCTGAGGGCTTGCAGCAATAATGTCATCGGAAGATGCTGTTGTGTAATCGAGAGGTGTTGCACCGAGTTCTGAAATCAGTGATTGATCAGCTGTACGACCAGTCGCCCAAACATTTGCATCAAGTGCTTTTGCAAGCTGAACCACCATATAACCAACGCCACCAGCACCACCCTGAACCAGTACAGTTTGCCCTGGTTGGACTTTCGCATTATCCACTAAACCTTCCCAAGCGGTGAGGAACGTCAATGGTAGTACTGCTGCCTCGCGCATAGAGATATTCCGTGGCTTTAATGCGATCAGATCAGCATCTACGACAACATATTCTGCTAAAGATCCTTGAAGACCACGAACGCCACCAATCAGACCGTAAACTTCATCTCCGACGTTGAAGTGAGTGACACCTTCACCAACAGCAGTGACAACCCCAGCCATATCCGTTCCCAACACGGCAGGAAGCTCTGGCATAGCATAGGGTGCTTCACCAAGACGAATTTTATAATCAATAGGGTTTACACCACTAGCATGAATACGTACCAGAACTTGCCCAGCCTCAGGGTGAGGTATAGGGAGTTCTACACGTGTAAATTCATGATCACCAAAATTTTCTAGGATAAGAGCATTCATCATCTTATTCATAATTGTTCCTTATTTTTAACTGGGGGATGATGTGCACAGTACCAAAGTAAATTAATCCAATAAATGATATTTATAGGATTTAATAATTCCTAAATAATGAATAATAAATATCATCCGCTCACTAAAGATATTCTAGTACAGTCTGTAAAGGCAGTTTAATCTAAACTGTCGGTAGTATTTTCAAGGCTTGAAACGTTCAAAATATCTACAAAGTGGCTAAAATTTGAAACATAATTCTAAAAGGTCACAGCATTACAAAGAACATGAGACAAAATAAAAAATGGGAGCTAAAAGTCCCATTTTTTTTGTGACTTTCGCATAAGCTCTATGATGTTAATTTAAAAAAACTAAAAACAGGGATAGAAAATTTTCGCTAAAGATCTTTTTAATTTTCGATTTATAAAAAATATTGCCTTTTTTATACTATGGGGTACTATAGTATAAATGCTAGCAAATAAGGAGGTTTGATGCCTAATCAGGTTGACGACAAAAAAAAGATTCTTCTACGCGTCAGAAAGATCAAAGGTCAGACGCAAGCGATTGAAAAAGCGTTAGAAGATAATGTGGAATGTGGTGCAATTCTGCAACAAATATGCTCTGTGCGTGGTGCTATTAATGGTTTGATGAATGAAATGTTGGAGGTTCATTTAAAGGACACATTAGTATCAGGTGAAACCACAGAACAACAACGAAAAGAAGAATTGGCTGAAATCGCCAAGATTCTAAAATCATATTTAAAGTAGATCTGTATAAGGAATTATTCCATGAAGTCACGTGCTGCTGTTGCGTTTGGTCCTGGTCAACCTCTTCAAATTGTTGAAGTTGATGTTGCACCACCGAAGAAAGGTGAAGTATTAATTAAGATCTCCCATACCGGTGTGTGTCATACAGACGCATTTACTTTGTCTGGCGATGATCCTGAAGGTGTTTTTCCCGCTATTCTCGGGCATGAAGGTGCTGGCGTTGTAGTTGAGGTTGGTGAAGGCGTGACTAGCGTCAAACCAGGTGATCATGTAATTCCACTTTACACCGCTGAATGTGGCGAGTGCGTATTCTGTAAATCTGGAAAATCGAACTTGTGTATTTCCGTTCGCGAAACTCAAGGTAGAGGCGTAATGCCAGATGGCACCACTCGTTTTTCCTACAATGGTCAACCGATTTTCCACTATATGGGCTGCTCAACGTTCAGTGAATACACGGTAGTGGCAGAAGTATCATTGGCTAAAATCAATCCTGAAGCCAATCACGAACATGTCTGCTTACTGGGTTGTGGGGTAACAACGGGTATCGGTGCAGTACACAACACGGCTAAAGTACAAGAAGGTGATAGTGTTGCGGTCTTTGGTTTAGGTGGTATTGGTCTAGCAGTCGTACAAGCCGCACGTCAAGCTAAAGCAGGGCGTATTATTGTGGTTGACATGAATCCAGATAAATTTGCGCTGGCAAAAGAGTTTGGTGCAACGGACTTCTTGAACCCTAAAGATTACGATAAACCAATCCAGCAAGTCATTGTCGAAATGACTGGCTGGGGTGTAGATCATTCATTTGAGTGTATTGGTAACGTGAATGTGATGCGTGCAGCCCTTGAAAGTGCACACCGTGGCTGGGGACAATCCGTAATTATTGGTGTAGCTGGCGCAGGTCAAGAAATCTCTACCCGTCCATTCCAACTGGTTACTGGTCGTAGATGGTTAGGTTCTGCCTTTGGTGGCGTAAAAGGTCGTACGCAACTTCCAGGAATGGTTGAAGATGCCATGAAAGGCAAAATTCAATTAGAACCATTTGTGACACATACGATGGGCTTGGATCAGATCAATGAAGCCTTTGATCTAATGCATGAAGGTAAGTCAATTCGTACTGTAATTCATTACGAATAATTCCGTCAGGCCTTATACTTTTCCATGCATGTGAATCATGATTGACATGCATGGAATCCTCTAAAACGGCACATCATCTGTAAAATAGATCTATCTATGTATCCATCATGTATAGGTTCAACAAACCTGCCTACATTTTAAATCTTTATCACTATTCTCTGTGGAGAATGTCAGACTCTTTGTTTACTCGATTTCTCATGAAGTCTTGCTCAACATAGGTAATTGATTATGGAAATAATTGAGAAACATGCTTCTTTTGGTGGATCGCAAGAAGTGTATCGCCATCAGTCAATAGCATTAAACTGTTCAATGAAATTCTCAATATATCTGCCACCTCATGACAAAGATGAGCGGTTGCCAGTTTTATATTGGTTATCAGGACTGACTTGCAACGAACAGAACTTTATTACTAAAGCCGGAGCACAAAAGTATGCGGCTGAACATAAAGTCATAATTGTTGTACCAGATACCAGTCCACGTGGAGAGGATGTACCAGATCATGCAGATTATGATTTAGGCCAAGGCGCAGGATTCTATGTGAATGCAACACAAGCACCCTGGTCACAGCATTTCATAATGTATGATTATATTGTGGAAGAGCTCAGAAATCTGATTGACCTGAATTTTCCGACCAATCAAGTCCAAAGCATTATGGGGCATAGCATGGGCGGTCATGGTGCATTAGTAATTGGTTTAAAAAACCCTGAGCTGTATAAAAGTATTTCTGCTTTTGCACCAATTGTTGCACCTAGCCAAGTACCTTGGGGGAAAAAGGCTTTCACACACTACCTAGGTGAAACCGAAACTTTATGGAAAAGCTATGATGCGATTGAATTAATCAAAAACGCTGAAGTTCATTTACCTATTTTAGTCGATCAGGGAACAGCTGATGATTTTCTTGAAGAACAGTTAAGGCCTAAGCTGCTTAGTGATATTTGTTTGGAACAAGAATATCCTCTTACACTTAACCTAAGAGAAGGGTATGACCATAGCTATTACTTCATTGCGAGCTTTATAGAGAAACATATAGAGTTTCACAGCAAATTCCTAGCTAAATAACTTTCATAGATATGAGGATGTACATGTTGTTCTTGAATGCTTCTTGAGCAATATAATTTCCAGATGAAGAGGTCAGCTTATAAATCTAAGGGCGAATCAATTGATCCTTATATAACTAAGATTGAATTTAATCATCTCATATCTTAATTTTCTGATTCAAATGTTAATGGTATTAACTTGAATAAATTCATAGCATTATGCCGAAATAAAAAACCAGATTTTGGCTCAGCTATGGGAATTTTTTTTAACTTTTACACAACAAAACTTTCTGACATGCATACATTAGCAATGTCAGAATCAGTTTGAATTCTAATCAATTGTGGAGTTTTAGTCATGCTTAAAACAGCTTTATATGTCCGTCTTGAAGCTAAACCGGGTAAAGAAGATGAAGTGGAAGCTTTCCTTAAAGCCGGTTTACCTATTGTAATGGAAGAACCTGCGACAGTTGCGTGGTTTGGCTTACGTCTTGGACCTACAACATTTGGTATATTTGATGCATTTCCTGATGAGGCGGGTCGCCAAGCGCATTTATCTGGCAAGGTTGCAGCTGCGTTGATGGCTCAGGCCGAAGAGCTATTTTCAGAGCCACCGTCTATTGAAAAAGTAGATGTTTTGGCAAGTAAACTACCAGCTTAAACCGACGCTTAAATGTATGAGTGTGCTGCCTGAAATTTTGAATGAAAGGCAGCACTTCAACCCTGTGAGGTTTGTCAGAGGCTTTTTATTCAAGTTGGCTACTTTATTTATTGGCTTAATCTCATCATTTAAATGGGTCAATATCCAGAACAGGGCAAGGTAAATAAACGAATGCAACTATTTACATGCTTTATATTGAACCAATCTATCTAGGGTGTGTTGACACTTTTAGCTTAAAAAAATAGCGAAGTAGTAAAATCAAATCGCCAAACCCAATTTTACTATTCGCTATGCCTCGTACCATGCTGACAGATCAACACTGGCAAAAGTTGAAAGTTATTCTGCGTA
>NZ_JBSXNI010000009.1:0-12069 GCF_056857555.1 Acinetobacter sp. L-24
CCAAGGGCAATTTTCATGAATTTTCTTTTTTATTTTATATTTATAATATTTAATATTTGAAGCATTTTTTCTTTTTTGTTTTCAATATATTATGGTGGTATAAACATAGGTTTTATCCGTTTCAAACATAGGTTTTATCCGCATAAACATAGGTTTTTATTTTACTATTTAAATGAGTATTGTTATGATGATTCCCTAAGTGAAAAATTTATCTAGATTTTGGTAAATCCATATAATGTTTATAGGGAAATAAGAATGAGCCGTTCAGAAAATTTAGACATGTCGATTCTTGTCTCTAAAGCAAATGATTTAGTAAAAGCTCATTATAAAATGACTGTTGTTGAGCATAGATTGTTCAATATCGCTTTATCAAAAATTCGTTCTAATAAGATTACATTAGATAATAATGTACCAATTACCATTTCAGCTCATGAATATGCAGATCTGTTTTCAGACACCATAGATGGCGGTTATAAAGCCCTTAGAACGGCTGTAGATACTTTATTTGAACGCCAGTTCACATTAGAGCGAGAAATCTCAAATACTAAAAAACACGTTAGAACATATAGATTTATTCAAATGAAGGGATATCTTGAAGGTGAAGCTAGAATTGAAATTCAATTTGCTAATGACGTCTTACCATTTGTAAGTGAGCTAGCTAATAAATTTACTCAAATTGATCTTCAACATACGGTTGATTTAAGCAGCCAATATGCCAATCGCTTATATGAAATTCTTAAAGAAGTGCAGAACTATAAAGAGCAAAAAGTTTTTCTAGAGTTGGACGATCTTCGATCTAGGTTCGGTATCGAAAATAAATATAAAACTATGTCAAATCTAAAAGACAATGTCCTGGACTTAGCTGTCACTCAAATAAATAAGAGCAAAGCCTGCGATATATATAACCTTCAATATACTAATAAGAAGGCAGGGAAAAAAATTATAGGATTTGAGTTTACCTATAAAATTAGAAAGCAACCAAAGAAGTCAGATATAGCTATACAACCTATAGTTTTAAAAATGACTGATTCGCAACGTTATCTTTTTGCTAATAAACTCTCTGAGCTTACCGAGATGAATAAATATTCTCAAGGTACAGAAAGTTACTCTCAATTTGCTGTTCGCATTGCCGAAATGTTGCAGGATCCACTTAAAATTGAAGAATTACTGCCATATCTAAAGAAAGTAGGATTTAATACAAAATAAACTTCATGTTCAGATTGGATGTTCACATGAACATCCTTGTACACGCACTGAGGGATTACATTGAACACAACAAAATTCAGCGTCATGGATGCAAGTAAAGCCTTTAAAAAATCACGTACAACAATATATGAGGCTTTAAAAAATGGTGAATTATCAAGAGATCATGATGGTCTTATAGACTTATCTGAACTTATCAGAGTTTATGGCAATCCAGTCGGTGTTCAGTCCAGTACACGTACTGAACAAGTTCAGAAGGATGTACAAGTACACGTTCAATCTGAGGTTGAAAGTGTATTAAAAGATCAAATTTCTTTACTCAAAAATCAGTTAGATTTAGCAAATCAAAGAGAAAAGTCTTTGATGCAACATATTGAAGATCTTACTCATAGAATTGAGTTTAAAGGCACCTTAGAACAGCCAAAACAAGAAAATATTAATAAACTAAATGAATCTACTAATTCGAATATAGCAACAGATCCTCGGCCACAGACCGAGTCAAACTATGACGAATTGACTACTCCTCAGAAAGACAATAAACGTATCCCTGTTCCAGAACACGTTGAGCCTGAACCAAAAAAAAGGGGTTTCCTGAGCCGTTTTTTTCTTCCTTATGGTTAGCCAGGACTCCAATTTTTTGATGGGCCAATTTCAGTGCAAGCACATGAAATAATGACTCACCAAAAAACCGGATGAGGTTTATTAAGACTGAATAAAACCGTGGAACATTGTTCAATATTTAAGCGTGGAACATGAATAATCAATAAAAAGCCGTTCTGGTGCCCTATACTCCAAAACGGCTTACTTTAATATACTGATATTTAAAGAGAAATATCAAGCATTTCGTATAAGGTGTATTATGTTATTTTTAGAAAAACTTAACTTAAATAGATAAATCTAATATATTATCTTTCTCACAATTTCATAAATATCAATTATCTAATAAGCTTTAAATTCTCTTACTAAGTCTGTATGGTGTTTTATCAGAAAGATACTATAGAGGGTAATATGCATAGTTTTTCTGTAAAAGAATTGGATCAGTTGATTGAAAATGATCTAAAGGAAAAGAAAAAATCCAGTAAGTTATTGATTGGATATAAACTATTTCATGATCTAATGAATGACCCTAAATTTCATGCAGAAGTGACAGATTCAGCCCTGAGTGCCACAAAACGAAAATATAAGAACCTCAAGATCAAGATTACGACGGATAAATATCAACTTCATTTTGAATAAAACATAAAAAAGAGAGCTGGCAGCTCTCTTTTTTATGATAGAAGTGTACTAGTGAGTACACTTCTATCATCTCCATTTTACATAATGTTCATTATGAATAGGTTTTACAATTTCATTAATTATCATATAGATATATTTTTTTGACTTCGTATAAGGTGTATTGTGTTAATTTTAGAGATTCTACATAAACGTAAAATCTCCTGCGCTTAGATTCTGGCATGTGTTCCATACTTATCAATCATGATAGAGCTGGCTTCATTTAAGCCACGCACAGTGACATTCACACCATTCTTTTGAAATTTTTTTACAACAGAATCAAGCATGGCGACTGATGTTACATCCCAAATGTGAGAATGGGTCAAATCAATAATCACATCCTTTACATCCTCTTTAAAGTCAAAACCTTGCATGAATTTTTCAGAAGAACTAAAGAAGATCTGACCTCTCAACTCATATAAACGGGCCATTCCTTCAAAAGATGCTGTCACCTGGATATCATTTTCAAGTTTATTCGCCAGGAACAAGGCTGAAAGTAATACGCCTGTTAACACACCCAAAGCCAGGTTATGCGTAGCAACAACTACAATCACCGTCGCAATCATGACGAAATTACTGCTCTTAGGATTATCTTTTAACTGAGTGACAGAACTCCATTCAAAGGTACTGATAGAGACCATTATCATTACCGCTACCAATGCAGCCATTGGAATCACTTTGAGCCAGTCACTGATAAATACAACCAGAATAAGAAGAAAAATGCCCGCAGAGAATGTTGATAAGCGTGTAAGGCCACCTGATTTTACGTTAATCATAGATTGACCAATCATTGCACAACCGGCCATGCCACCCATAAAGCCAGAAGCAATATTCGCAATCCCTTGTCCCTTACATTCCTGATATTTATCACTTGGCGTATCAGTCATTTCATCCACGATAGTTGCTGTCATCATCGATTCAAGTAAACCTACAGCCGCCAGTGCGACTGAATAAGGCAAAATAATCATCAATGTTTCAATATTCAAAGGAATATCTGGAATCAAGAACATTGGAAGTGTGTCAGGTAAAGACCCCATATCGCCCACGGTCCGGACATCAATTCCTAAAGCGATTGCCAATAATGTGATTGCAATGATGCAGACTAGTGGAGAAGGGAGTAATTTTCCTAATTTGGGAACCAGAGGGAATAGATAAATAATTGCTAAACCTAAAGCAACAAAAGCATATACATGCCAGGTCACATTAATCAGTTCAGGCAATTGAGCCATGAAAATTAAGATCGCTAACGCATTTACGAATCCAATAACCACAGATTTAGATACAAACCGCATTAACTTGGCGAGCTTTAAATAGCCTGCCAATATTTGAATCACGCCTGTCAAAATTGTTGCTGCCAGCAGATATTCAAGCCCATGCTCTTTGACCAATGTGACCATAAGCAGCGCCATTGCGCCAGTGGCTGCTGAAATCATGGCAGGACGACCACCTACGAAAGAAATCACGACGGCAATACAGAAGGATGCGTATAGACCAACTTTAGGATCTACACCTGCAATAATTGAAAATGCGATGGCTTCAGGGATGAGTGCAAGACCGACGACTAATCCGGCAAGTACATCCCCACGGATGTTAGAGAACCACTGTTCTCGGACATTAGATAACATAAACATAGCCTGTTTTTTAATTTTTCAGATAGGCTAGTGATGTGATATATACAACACACAAGCGACTACACCACATCACTAGCTAGACAGTGATGAGTTATTTACAGATTTAAGAAGGTAAATAAACTTAAGGTGGCGTAGGTGTCATAAGATGAAGAAACTTTTTAGAGTAAAAAAATCAGGACAAGGGTAACAGCTAGGTACTTTTTTATAAAGCCTGGATGTATATCCAAGCTTTGTTTAATCTGTATTTTATGAAGCTTTTAGCTCCCCAAGTAATTGACCTATTTCCAAACGTGTGTAGCCGCGTTCTTTAAAGATCAAAACAATAGCCTGTTTATAATCTTCAGAAATAGCCGTTTTATATTTATTAATTAATTGCAGCTCAGCATTAAGCTGGAGATCATTTTTGATCGTCAATACTTCCGTAGAGACTTTATTAAAAATCTTGAAATTAAACATACAGGTGCTCTTTATCAATATTGTAGCGGCCCGACTACAACAAACACCTGCCTCAGCTTAGCTGGACACCCTTTCCAAAAAGATTATAGAAAAAATGAAAAGTTTCAAGTTTTACTAAACTAAAGATAAAAAAGTATCAAACTTACGTATTTTAATAATAGAAGGTTGTTGAATTAGCTAATCAATTTTTAAATAATAGTACTCAAAGGAGATGGCTATCCTCCTTACACAAACCGCCAATTCTGGCTGATGATACCTACGTTTCCCTCAAGCAGGGTACGTAGTCGCGTGCTCTGCTTTTACAAAATGGAGCTACGCTATGTTTTCCCGTCATAAAGTTCTTTATTTATATATCTTTTGCTGCTCATAACTAGGAGCAGACATGTATCTTTCTCTTTTATCAATTGCTCTCGGTTCTGTAATCGGTGCCTGGCTTCGTTGGGGCATAAGTCTAAGATTTAATAGCGTATTTGAAAATATTCCTTTCGGGACAGTGATTGTTAACTTAATCGGTGCTTTTATTATTGGATTAGCTGTATCATTTTTTTCAAATAGCTCAATAAGCCCTAATTATAAGTTATTCGTTGTGACAGGCTTCTGCGGTGCTTTAACGACCTTTTCAACATTTTCAGTTGAAATTGTTGCGTTGCTACAAGCTTCAAAGTTTGAATATGCTATCTCAACAATAGCCATCCATGTAATAGGTTCATTAATCTTTACAGTACTAGGAATACTTTCCTATCAATTTTTCACTAATCATTAATAATCTAAATATTAGAAGGTAAAACAATGAGTTTTAAAAATGTTAAAGCAGGTACTAATCCACCAGATGACTTTAATAGCATCATCGAAATCCCGGCAAATGCTAAACCCATCAAGTATGAAGTGAATAAAGAATATGATGCTTTATTGGTTGATCGCTTTCTAAGTACAGCAATGTCATATCCGTACAATTACGGTTATATTCCTCAAACATTAAGCGAGGATGGTGATCCCTTAGATGTATTTGTAATAGCTCCCCATGCGGTTGCTGTAGGATCAGTAATTCGCAGCAGACCTGTCGGAGTCATGTATATGGAAGATGAAGCCGGTATTGATGCAAAGATCATTGCTGTACCTCATTCTAAGCTCACACCTCTATATAACAATGTTGAAGATCTGAACGACCTCCCTCAGCTTCAATTAGATCAAATGAAACATTTCTTTGAACATTATAAAGACTTGGAAAAAGGTAAATGGATGAAATTTAATGGTTGGGGCAATGTAGAAGAAGCCAGACAGGAGATTCTAAAATCTATCCAAGCATACAAATAATTTAGATAAAAGGGACCCAAATCTGAGGTCCCTTTTTATGCTATTTAACATAATGGCGATTATACGAAATACACTTGTATATTAATATAAATATCAGATACTTATTCAAAGTAGAAAAATCCTAAAATGAGCAAAAATCCGATTTTGAAACAAGTCGGCTTTTTTATGAGCGGTTTTGATAGTTCTTGCCAATAAATTTGTTTAAAAAGTAGTCGATTTTGCGATTTTTTTAAATTTTATCAATGCTTGAATGCTTAAAATTATCCACATTTTTTGTGGATAAAATTTAGGCTATTTTGTACGCCTAGGCTTACGTAAATTCCGGTTCTTTACGGCTGTCCAGGATAGGTGAATTTTCCTATGATGAACTCATCGGGAACAGGAAGTTCCATACAAGAATAACAAGAGATAAGCACAAGGACTGTAAGGTACGACAGGAGTTATACCGAGCGAACCAATACGAAAAACCCCGGCAGGATGCCGGGGTTTTTTATTACTAAAATTTGATTCGCATAATTTATATTATATTAGTTTTAGAAAATCTTAACTTAATGCTTTGATTTAACTCTTAGTTCATCACAACTATATTGATCTAAATAGGAGCTATCTTTGTTTGCTAAATAAGATTCTGTTTTAGAAATATCTCTACCTTTACTTCGTAGAAAATACTTGGCGGCATCTTCTCTAATATGATAACTATTTGTTAAATAACATAGCAGTGATAAGTCTGAATTTTTAAACCGCTCTATGCTAGATTTTCTCATCAATAATTCATCTTGCAAACTTTCAAAATGGCTTAAATCTCTTACTAGATCATTGACTTGCTTATCAACCCGAGCTTTCGGCTTTTGCTTTATTTGATCATCTAGCTCACAAGCTTTTTTTAGTCCTATTATTAGTCTATGAACGTCTAGACTATAGCTCCCAGTATCTTTTGCATCAAATAAATTAAGCTCCTGTAAATATCCAATTCTCTCTGTTGCTTGGTATCTAGAGTTACCTTTCTCATCATATTTATATGTTTTGATTAAAACTGCTCTATCGGATGATTTATATCTATCATTCAATATTTTAAGGTTAAAGCCTAATATTTGAATATCTCGATAAAATGCTGTTATTTCACCAACTGTTTCTTTTAACTTATTAATTATATTTTCATATTTGTCTTTATTATTTATAAAATCATAAAGCCGACCTAGCTTTTCTTGTCTTTTACGTTCATTTTCGAAAGAGGCAATATTTCTGGAAATTGTACTATCTGCATTAAATTTAGTTCTGCCACACGTTCCTCCCATCAAACTGTAAGTACCATCCTTTAATAAGACCAAGTAACCCTTTTGATGGATCTGGCCACACTTACCTTTTTCATCTGTTAAACAACATTTTAGCTCTGTATCTGTTATTTGGTAATCAATCAAGATAGTTTCAAAATTTTCTAAAGTTATTTCTTTGTTTTCGACAAACATTTCTAATGAAATTAAATTTTCATAAGATTGTATAGTTGATTTTAAGTTCATACGCCTCCGTTATTATTTAAATTAATCTACTTATATGGAGGTTATTTACTGAAAAAAAAGGTAAAAAGATGTTTTTCTTATAGATTTCATCTTATTTTTAGCAATAAAAAACCCGCATAGGCGGGTTTTTTAATATATCGTATGTCTACGGGGGGAGGACAAGCCAACAAAGTCCCATAGCTAGTGCATTCAATATAAGGTTTATATGCATATATGTCAAATCAGAAAATAATAGATGCTGTAACCATTGTTATTTCATCTGCAAGAATTTCAACTTATGAAAATGCTACTGGTGGAAAGAAACCTGACAACTTAGAAGCCTTAAATTTATATGCATGGAATGCTGATGTTTCAGGTGCCTTACTTATCCCTTTGCATGTTTGCGAAGTTGCTATTAGAAATGCCGTCTCAACAGCAATCGAAAATGTTTATGGTGATAGATGGCCATGGTCTTCAGGTTTTGAACGAAGCTTACCGAATCCCACTCGAGGCTTTAGCCCCAAAAAAGACTTAATCAATGCACGTCTCAATCAGAGAACAACAGGAAAGGTAATTCCTGAACTTAAATTTGCATTTTGGCAAAGCATTTTCACCAGTAGACATGATCAGCGTTTCTGGAATCCATATCTCACTGATCTATTCCCCAATATGAATACATCGGTAAGTGTCCAAGATAGAAGAAAGATAATTTATGATGAATTAGAGCAAATTAGACGCTTGCGTAACCGCATTGCACATCACGAACCAATTTTTACACGCAATTTGTCTGATGATTACCAAAAAATATTATCTTTAGTTAGCTATCGTTGTACTACGACTGCCACATGGCTTGATGAACATCAAAGAGCTACGGAAATTATTGCGAAAAAACCATAATTATTCAGTTTGTATATGAAAATAGGGTATGGCTAAAAAAAGAGAAAAGTATGTTTAAAGATTTATATAAAAAAATCCAAAGTTGTTGTGGATATGTGACGGTTTTTGAAGGTGATGAAATTATAAGTGAAGGTACCTGTTTCAGCTTTACTAATACAGGTGAGGTTATAACGGCTGCACATGTGGTAACTGGTAGGATGCCTATAAAAGAAGAAGATTATACGCATCCACAGCAAAAAATTTTTATAAAATTTCCCGAACTTCCCTTAGTTGAATATGCAGTATGTTTTTGCTCATTTGGGATTAACGTTCCATCTTTTAAGGAAATAATACAACTTGATATAGCTGTATTACGACCAAAAAAAGAACAAACCTTCAAATTTCCATTTCTACCAGCAAGTATTAACTCCGTAGATTTAGGTCAGAGAGTGTTTGTTGCAGGCTACTCAGATGAGCTTAATATCCCATTTTCTGTTGAAAAAATTATCGATCCAGCATCATTTGGTGCAGATAAGTTTCTCAAAGCAATTAGAGAGGAAGGATACTTAGCAGATATGACAGGTCCAATAATTAAACAAGGTTATGTTGGGAATATTCGTCGTATTTTTGCTGATGATAACTCCCAAAATATCAAAATAGAAACAGACGTTTTTTATATAGACAATGGTATACATAGTGGTGCAAGTGGAGGGCCCATTGTCAATGAAGAAGGCGTTGCTTTAGGAGTGTTAACACAACGTGCAATAACTCCAGCCCATCAATCAAATAATTCTGAATTAAAAGTTCCTTCAGGTTCATCAATAGGAATTTCATTGCAAATTCTAAAAACTGTTAGTGAGCTTATGCAAAAAAATAATGCAACCTAGAATAAATACTAAAAATGCCTGAATTACAGGCATTTTTAGTATTTATTTAACATAAAATTTCTTATGCGAAGTCAAAAAAAGTAGCCCCATACCCTTATTGGATAGGAGCTTTGTGGCAAAAAATAGAGTGAATTCGATAAAAAATGAAATCCTCTAATTCTTGTTTTAATTATTTTTTTAACTAAGAATTAGAGGATTAATTTCTTTACCTCTGGAGTTTTATAATTATTGTTATAAGATTTATTAAATCACTTATTGCTCAAATAATCTTCACAATCTGATCATTCGCTCATGGATAAGTGTGATGGAAATCACAAAATCAATCAGATCTAAAAATCACACAATTACACTATTTATGATGAGCGAATTGTTCTTTTAATTTTCTGATCAGTCTTGTATTGCGACAAAGCATAGACCGCCCAGATGGCAGCCGGGATCCAACCTAAAACTGTAATCTGAAGTAGCAAACAAATGATGCCTGCAAATGGTCGCCCTATGGTGAAAAACAGCAGCCAGGGAAAAATTAAAGCAATTAGCAATCTCATTTCAAATTCCTATGTATCTTTTCAAAAAATTAATAATTAAATGCGGGCAGATCAAACAGCTTACGATCTCTTTCATCCATTAAATATTTATCCATCTGAGCAATCAGTTTTGCTCTGGCCTGTTCATCATCTTCGGTGATTTTTAGCATGCAGGATCCAATTAAAATCTTGCGTCTGGTATCATCCTTTCGAGCCTGTTCTTTCTCTTTGGCACGTTCTCTTGCCAGTGCTGCCTGTCTTTGAGCCTTTAACTGCTTTAGCTTTTCTTCCTGTGCCTTGATTTTACTATCTAGTGTTTCAGTAACGCTCATAATCCAATACCATCATCCTGGGAAACCATCCCTAACATAAGCGCACTTGAATATGCATTCAAGGTGCTATATGTATAGTAATGTTTTCCTCGAAGAGCGCACTTATGCAAACTTCGTTTGCAAGTCCGATTGGGGACTCCCCAATACCCCGACAACCGTATACACGGTTGTATTTCACTATGTGAAAATTTAAAAGCGAAAAACAGGCATGGCGATTTACCACTTTTCAGTCAAAACCGTAGCACGATCAGCAGGGCGTTCCGCTACTGCTGCGATTGCCTATCGGGCAGGTGAAAAGATCTATTGTGAACGTGAGGGCCGAGAACATGATTACAGCCGAAAAACAGGTGTGGAATATAAAGAAATTTATTTACCCGAAGGCGCACCAGAACATTTAAAAAACCGGGAAAGACTCTGGAACGAAGTTGAACAACGGGAAACCCGAAAAAACTCGACAGTTGCCCGAGAATTTGAAATCGCTTTTCCAAGTGAATTAAATCAGGAACAACGCCTGGCCATGCTCGAAGAGCTATGCGCCAGTATCGTGGACAGACATCAGGTGGCCGTCGATGCCTGTATCCATGCACCGCATACCGGATCCGGCAGCGATGAACGCAATTATCACGCCCATATCCTGATGAGCACACGCAAGCTCACTCCCGAAGGTTTTACCGAGAAAACCCGGGAACTGGATCAGAAACACAGTGGAGAAATCGAACACTGGCGCGAACACTTTGCCGATATCTGCAATATGCACCTGGATCTGGCCGGATACACCGCCCGAGTCGACCACCGCAGCTACAAAGACCAGGAGAATGGCCTGGAAGCGACCCTGCACGAAGGACCGAAAGTCACCGAACTACGCCGAAAAGGGATTGAGACCGAAATCAGCCGCAGCAATGATGAAATCAAACAGAGAAATCAGGCTCAGCTGCAATACGGCAAAAATATGGATCTGCTGATTGCTGAAAATGAGATCAAACTCAGCACACTGAAAACAGAACAGCAGATCCAAATCAAAAATAGCGCTAAAACGCCACCAATTGACGAAAAAGCCCTGTTTGAGGAAAAACAGAGGGAAACCCTTGGCAAAGTGCTAAAACGCGAAATCAGCGCAAAAGACGCGAATCTAGACCTGGATTTCATGCAGCGTAATCTCAAACAAGCCGAAATAACCCTGACCAAGCACCACAAACATCAAAATGAGTTCAATCAGCAGCTTGCCCAGGAGATCGTGAAAAGCGGACTCAAGCAAAGTCATGACAAATTGCAAAGCCTGGTCGATCAACACAACGAATTAACTCAGAACAAACCCTTACTGTTTGGAAAAAAAGCCTGGGAAGCCCAACGTGATGCGATTTACCAGGAGCACAAAAAGCTGAAAGGTCAGCATGAACACCAGAAAAAACATGGTGTGAAGGATTTATTGGAAAATGAAAAGTTTAAAGAACATGCCTGGAAGCAGTACCAACAACAACATCCAGCCAAAGCCAAGCAATACCAGACTCTATACCCATCCTATCAAGTCATTAAAAAATGTGTGGATGAGATCAAAGCAGAACAACAGATGAAACTCAGACAGGAACAACAGCTCAAAGCACAGCAACATGCGCCTAAAATGAAATCTAGTGGCATGAGTCGCTAAACAGAGCGAGTGTCTACGAGCGAACTGAAAAAATTTGCCCATCCCTTTCCCTGATTACAAGCTCCCTATCCATTAATCACCTACCCTACAGAGCATCCCGCATGGGTGCGAACTTTCCAAGTTTGATTCTTAAATCGAGCGTAGCGAGAAAAAAAGCTCATGAGCGAAGCGAATTCCGAGCTGCTTTTGATCTTGCTTTTGCTTTTTCTCAAATTCACGAAAATATGAACCAAAAATTGCCCCGACGAATCGAGCGAAAGCGAGATTCAATAGAGTTTGAGCGAAGCGAAAACCAAGGGCAATTTTCATGAATTTTCTTTTTTATTTTATATTTATAATATTTAATATTTGAAGCATTTTTTCTTTTTTGTTTTCAATATATTATGGTGGTATAAACATAGGTTTTATCCGTTTCAAACATAGGTTTTATCCG
>NZ_JBSXNI010000010.1:0-10436 GCF_056857555.1 Acinetobacter sp. L-24
AGTATCCATCGAAAATGGCATTAGGGAAAGCTTTTGGGATTAGTCGTCAGGCGGTATACCGATATTTACAAGTTAGTGAATAGCTTATTGGGATTAGCAACTAAATTTAGTTTAACTTATAAAAATCATGAAACACTGTTCGAATTTTAAGCGTGGAACATGAATAATCAATAAAAAGCCGCTCTGCTGGTGCCCTATATTTCAGAACGGCTTGCTTTAATATAATGATATTTAAAGAGAAATATCAAGCATTACGTATAACGTGTATTATGTTAATTTTAGGAAAAGTGAAAAATAATCTACAATAGAATCTACGAAAAATTGGCCATCAATTATGCCTGATTTCTCCAGTGGAAATAATTGGATTGTGAGATCCCCCACTCAAAATCATAAATTAGAAAGAATTGAAGCATTTCTTTCCAATTATGCTTATAAACCTCACCGACATGATACTTATGCTATTGGCAGGACTCTTTCCGGAGTTCAAAACTTTCATTACAAAGGTACATTGCAACATAGCTTGCCAGGCATGACTATGGTTCTACACCCGGATGAAAAGCATGATGGTGAATCAGGAACATTAGATGGCTATCGCTATAGAATGATTTACATCGAACCAGCGATGATCCAAACCATTTTAAAGGGTAAACCTTTGCCTTTTATCAGACATGGCTTAAGTAATGATATTCGCCTGTTTAGGGCAATGGATAGCTTTCTAAATAATATAAATAATTATATGGATACCCTAGAAGAGGAAGATGCTCTATTTGATTTGGCAACTACACTGTGTGAAATTTCAGATACTTCATCTAACCAAAACAAAAAATTTGACTACAAGGCAGCAGAGAGAGCGCGTGAGTGTATTTTGGCGTATCCACATGAAAACTTAAGTTTGTCAGATTTAGAGAAACATGCTGATCGTGACCGCTGGAGCCTTTCTCGTGATTTCCGATTATTATTTGGAACTAGCCCACACCGTTATATGATCATGCGTCGCTTAGAAACAGTTAAGTTCTACCTTGCTCAAGGGGAGTCTATTGTTAATGCTGCTTTAAATGCAGGCTTTTTTGATCAGAGTCATATGACCAGACATTTTATAAAAACATTTGGTTTAACTCCCACTCAATGGAAAATGATAAATATTAAAAGATAGCCGTTCGATTTGAACGGCTAATTTGTCCTACAGCAGATTTATTCCATTAAGAAAATCTTTGAACATAAAAAGCCCTGATAAAATCAAGAGTATACCCATCAGCTTATTTAGCCGATTAAACCAGATAGGATTAGCAATTTTGTTGCCTAATACTTTTCCAACCAGAGCATAGGTGAATGGTGCGCCAACAGCACCAAGTGAAATCAGTAAAGAAACTATCAAGATCATGATTCCTGTGATTTTGGCTGCAGGGTACATAATTGTCGTAACAGGTAGAATGACGAGAATGGCTTTTGGATTTAATAACTGAATAAATAAGCCATTTAAGAATGTTAGATGGCTTTCTTGCTGTTGAGTTGTTTCTACATTCGCCCTAATCATTTTTATAGCCAAGTAGAATGTATAAATTGCACCCGCTAAAGCAATATAATGAATCAATCCATGTGGAATAACAGCTTCACCTATATAGCCAAACAATACGAATAAGATCAACATGGCGAAACCAATGCCTAGGTAAAATCCTATAGTCTTTTTTAATTGACCTGTAAGGCCAGAATTTAGCCCCATAAAATTTACAGGGCCTGGGCTATACATAACGCTTAATGTATAAAGAAATATTTCCACAGAGTTCACTCAATTAGATAGCAATAAACATCAAAGAGAGAACGGTATCGAGTTATAGGCCTTAAAGATTGTACGTTTGTGCTGAACTAATTAAAAATTTCTATTTAACTTATGTTCACCTAAAGTTCACTTCATAAGTGTATAAAGAAACTATGTATTGTATTTTCAATTGCTTATATAAATATTAGTCTTGGTTTAGAATTTTAAAGTTCATGAACTATGAGAAAAAACTAAGATACGATCAAAATTGTAGAACAACAAAATTATTTATACTAATTTACAAGCCACGCTGTTTAAGCGTGTCATTAAAAAATAAATCTTTTAATCTCTCCACACAATCTCCACACAATCTCCACACAACATCAGCAATTCATAAACACTGCTATTTCAAAATAGTAGTATCTAAAACCCCCCCTCTGAAAAAGCATGTCAACACATTATCATTTAATAGGTTCAATACTTATTACAACTGTACTTTTAATCGGCTGTACACAAGCCAAAGATGCTGAACAGTCCCCAACAGAAATGCCACCAGCGGTTGTCAGTACCATCACGGTATTACCGCATTCCATGAATTTAATTGAAAATCTTCCAGGCCGTGTTGTCGCTTACCGTATTGCTGAAATTCGCCCGCAAGTAGGTGGAATTGTTGATAAAGTACTTTTTAAGCAAGGCTCTTATGTGCAAGCAGGTCAACCGCTTTTTAAATTGAATTCTGAAATATTTCAGGCAGATGTAAAAAGCAATCAAGCCACTTTAAACCGTGCACAAGCTGAGGTGACACGTTTGCAGGTGCTGTTAAAACGCTACACTGAATTAGTAAAAGTAAATGCGGTTAGTCAGCAGGAATACAACAATACCGAAGCAGATTATCAAAAAGCAAAAGCCGATGTGGCGCAAATGCAAGCCATGTTAAGCAGACAACAACTTAATCTTAAATATGCGACTGTTACAGCCCCTATCTCGGGAACGATTGGTGAAATCTTAGTGACTGAGGGTGCATTAGTTGGTCAAGGTGATACTAATGCAATGGCCGTAATACAACAGATTAATAAAGTCTATGTTGATGTAAAGCAATCAATTAGTGATTATGAAAAACTACAGGAAGCTTTACAGCAAGGTGACGTGTCAAATACCAAACATACGGTTGAAATCCTAAATAGTCAGGGTAAACCTTATAACGTTACAGGTGAAATCCTATTTTCGGATACTAAAGTTGATCCTGATACGGGTGATGTCACAATCCGTATTTTAGCCAATAATGAAAATCAAAAACTTTTGCCAGGCATGTATGTTCGAGTCAATATGAGCCGAGCTCAAGTTGAAAATGCGCTCCTAGTTCCAGAACAAGCGATTCAACATGATATTAGTGGTAAAGCCAATGTTACGATTGTTAATCAAAAAGGTTTAGCGCAAAGCAAGCCTGTTCAGCTTGGTCAACGTTATCAAAATAACTATGTGATCAAACAAGGGTTACAAGCAGGTGAGAAAGTCATTGTTGAAGGGGCTGATCGTATACAGCCTGAGCAAAAATTAAAAATTAAGCAGTGGCAACCTACAAATATTAAGGAAAATGGAGGACAGCAATAATGTCCCAATTTTTCATTAGGCGTCCTATTTTTGCATGGGTGATTGCTTTATTTATTATTCTGTTGGGTGTACTAAGCATCCCCAAGTTACCTATTGCACGATTCCCAAGTGTTGCGCCACCACAGATTAGTATTACGGCAATCTATCCAGGTGCTACGCCAAAAACATTGAATGATAGTGTTGTGACCTTGATTGAGCGGGAAATGTCAGGTGTCAAAAACTTACTTTATTACAGTTCAAGTTCAGATAGTTCTGGAACAGCAACAATCACCGCAACATTTAAACCAGGTACAGATGTAGAACTTGCACAAATTGATGTGCAAAACAAAATTAAAGCCATTGAGTCACGCTTACCTCAAACAGTGCGACAACAAGGGCTGATGGTCGATGCTGCGTCGTCTGGTTTTTTAATGATGGTGGGCTTAAGTTCACCGAATGGCAAATATAGTGAAATTGATGTCAGTGACTATATGACTCGCTATGTGATTGAAGAATTAAAGCGGGTTGACGGTGTTGGTAAAGTCCAAAATTTTGGTGCTGAAAAAGCCATGCGGATTTGGGTCGATCCAGATCGTTTGGTTTCTTATGGATTGAGTATTCAAGATGTGAATACAGCCATCCAAAACCAAAACTTGCCGATATCACCAGGTCGTATTGGTGATGTTCCTGCTTTGACGGGGCAACAAATTACTATTCCTTTAACTGCTCAAGGTCAATTAGAAACTGTAGAGCAATTCAAGAAAATTAGTTTACGTGCTCAACAAAATGGCGCCAATGTTCGACTGTCGGATGTCGCTCGTGTCGAAATCGGGGCACAGATGTATAACTTTGCGATTTTAGAAAATGGCAAAGCCTCTACAGCTGTGGCGATACAAATGAGTCCTGGTGCCAACGCTGTCAAGACTGCAGAAGGTGTTAAAGCGAAAATTGAACAGTTAGGTTCAGCACTGCCTGATGGTATGAAATTCTCTATACCTTACGACACTGCACCTTTTGTAAAAATCTCGATTGAAAAAGTAATCATGACATTGCTTGAAGCTATGGCATTAGTTTTTATTGTCATGTTTATCTTTTTACACAATGTTCGATACACCTTAATTCCGGCGATTGTTGCACCGATTGCATTGCTTGGCACATTCTCAGTCATGCTGCTTGCTGGTTTTTCGATTAATGTGCTGACCATGTTCGGTATGGTGCTTGCGATCGGGATTATTGTCGATGATGCGATTGTGGTCATTGAGAATGTTGAACGCATTATGGCGACAGAAGGCTTATCTCCAGTTGAAGCCACATCTAAAGCCATGAAGGAAATTACCAATCCGATTATTGGCATCACCTTAGTGTTAGCCGCTGTATTCTTGCCGATGGCATTGGCGTCAGGCTCAGTGGGGATTATCTATCGTCAGTTCACCATTACCATGTCGGTTTCAATTTTATTCTCAGCTTTCCTTGCACTGACATTAACCCCTGCGTTATGTGCAACGATGTTAAAACCGATTGATCAAGACCATCAGAAAAAGGGTGTTTTTGCATCGTTTGATCGCAGTTTTGAGAAGCTGAACAATCGCTATGAACGCAGTTTATTTAAAGTAATTAAACATAAAACCCTCGCAATGTTATGTTTCTTAGGCATTGTCATTGTGCTGATTTTTAGTTTTAAACACGTTCCGACTGCGTTTATGCCAGAAGAAGATCAGGGGTGGTTTATGACTTCGATTCAACTTCCTGCGGATGCAACTCAAGAACGTACCCGTAAAGTCGTTGCTGAGTTTCAAAATTATTTAGACCAAGAAACGGGGATTAAAGACAATATGGCGGTCTTAGGTTTTGGTTTTAGTGGATCTGGTCAGAATACAGCGATGTATTTTACCAATCTATTGCCATTCGAAGAGCGTACTATTACGGCACAAGAAGTCGTGAATAATGCCAATATAGCGATGGCTGAAAGTTCAGAAGGTCAAACCATGTCTGTGTTACCACCAGCAATTGATGAATTGGGTAACTCATCTGGTTTTTCACTGAGATTATTAGATCGTGGCAATATTGGCATGCCTGCTTTAAGAGAAGCACAAGATCAGCTTTTAGCATTAGCAGCACAAAGTAAAATCGTGGCGGAGGTCTATCCTGAAGGTTTGCCAGATGGCAGTTCTGTACAGCTTAAAATTGATAGAGATAAATTGCAGGCATTAGGTGTTAATTTCAGTGATGTGACCGATATTATTTCAACCTCAATGGGTTCGATGTATATCAATGATTTTCCAAATCATGACCGTATGCAGCAAGTCATTGTGCAACTTGATGCCAAATCACGCATGAGTATTGAAGATATTCTTCAGATTAAGGTGAACAGTCAAAGCGGTAAATTGGTTTCAATGTCTGAAATAATTACTCCAATTTGGCAACATTCCCCACAACAATACAATCGTTACAACGGTCGTCCATCATTGAGTATTTCTGGCAGTCCAGCAGCAGGTATATCTTCAGGACAAGCCATGACTGAGATGGAAAATTTGATTGAACAACTTCCGAAAGGTGTGGGTTATGAGTGGACTGGGATTTCTCTAGAAGAAAAACAGTCGGAATCACAAACCTTGTTTTTATTACTGTTGTCGATGTTAGTCGTTTTCCTTGTCTTGGCAGCGCTTTATGAAAGCTGGTCAATTCCATTCTCTGTGATGCTAGTTGTCCCTCTAGGGTTGATTGGCGCCTTTTTAGCAGTAATGTTACGTGGTATGCCAAATGATATTTTCTTTAAGGTCGGCATGATCACGATTATTGGTCTATCTGCAAAGAATGCTATTTTGATTGTTGAGTTTGCAAAAGCACTAAGAGAAGAAGGAATGGGTTTAGTGGAGGCAACCGTTGCAGCCGCTAAATTGCGCTTACGTCCAATCCTAATGACATCTTTGGCATTTACCTGTGGCGTTATTCCTTTAGTCATTGCCAGTGGCGCTAGTTCTGAAACTCAAAAAGCGATTGGTACAGGCGTCTTTGGCGGCATGATCAGCGCAACAATTCTAGCTGTTATTTTTGTACCGATTTTCTTTATTGTCGTCATGAGCATGGTTGAGAAATTCTCGAAACGTAAAGCGGCACATTAAGCATCAAAACTGAGAATAAAAGCTGTGGGTTAACGAGTTTAGCCCACAACAAATCTTTCATTTACATCTTTATTTCAGAATTGATTTAATAAACCATCAATATAGGTTTAATCATGAAAGCTACCAATCTTGATCCGAAACGCTGGTGGATATTGCTCGCTGTCGTGCTTGCATTTCTGCCGATTGTGATTGATATGACTGTACTGCATGTTGCGGTTCCCTCATTAACCCAATCGCTGAGTGCCACAAGTAACCAAGTCTTATGGATTATTGATATTTATCCATTACTTATGGCTGGACTTTTAGTTCCGATGGGAACTTTGGCTGATCGTGTCGGCAATCGTAAGATTCTGCTGATTGGCTTGGTTATATTTGGAATTGCCTCAGTCCTTGCGGCATTTTCCCAAACGGCTTCTATGCTGATTGCCGCACGTGCTTTATTAGCATTAGGCGGTGCCATGATTATGCCCTGTGTATTGGGTATTATTCGCAGAACCTTCGAAGACAGTCGCGAACGTGCCATTGCGCTGGGTATTTGGGGCACAATCGGATCAGCCGGTGCCGCCATTGGACCGCTCATTGGTGGGGGATTGTTAGAATATTTCTGGTGGGGTTCAGTTTTCCTGATTAACGTCCCAATCATGCTGGTTGTCGCACCAATGTGCTATTTCTTATTGTCCCGAAAAGAAGCTATAACCCCTGGACATTGGGCATTTGGTCAAGCGCTATTGCTGATTGTCGGTTTGATTTCGTTTGTATATGCACTAAAAGCAGGCTTAGGCGGTAAACAGTCGTTGTTGATTGTCTTGCCTTTGGTCGTTTTATCTATCGGCTTATTAACCATATTTGTACGCAAACAGCTGAATTCTCCTCAGCCGATGCTAGATCTTTCGCTATTTTCACGTCCTGCTATTTTAGCCGGCATTATTATGGCAATGGTTGCTGCAGGCGCTTTGGCAGGGGTTGAGTTAACTTTGGCAATGGAGCTGCAATATGTCATTCGTTTAACACCGCTGCAAGCCGGTCTTTTTATGGTTCCGATTATGGTTGCGGCCGCTATTGGCGGGCCTATTGCTGGTTTTTTATCCAATAAATTTGGACTCCGTCTGGTTGCGACCATGTCATTAATATTGGCAGCAATTGCGTTGGTCAGTTTGAGTTATTCAGATTTTCATCATCCGGGAATCATCGTTCCCTTTATTTTAGCTTCGATTGGATTAACACTGAGTATTGGTTTAACAGCTTCATCCATTGCGATCATGGGCTCAGTACCTGCAGAAAAGGGCGGTGCGGCAGGTTCACTTGAAAGTACAGGTTATGAACTGGGTACAGGACTAGGTATTACTTTATTTGGTGTTTTCATGGCCTATATATTTGGCAGTCATCTTCAAGTGCCGTCAGATTTAACTGCTGTTTTAGCAGAAAAAGCCAGACTTTCGATTGGTGATACCTATTTAGTGGCGAGCCAGTTACCCGTTGAACAAGGTACAGCATTGATTAACGCAGGTAAAATTGCCTTCAGTTCAGCTCATGTTAATTTATTATTAACAGCAGGGATTATCATCGGGATACTCTCCATTGTGGTATTTTTTATGCTAGCTAAATATCGAGATGAGAATTCATTGTGATGAAATTTATTTGAGGATCATCAAACAGAATGGTTAAGTTCAGACATCAATTTATCTTAAATTTATGGTTTAAATTAAGCCGTATTAATCTGAACTTAACACATTATAAATGAGTTGATGTCTTACGATTTAGTTGAATAGTAAAACAGCTGCCACCTAAGTTTTTGGATTTAGAATAATAAATATGACCTTGGTGTGCTTCAATAATTGCATCAATCACTGCCAAGCCTAATCCAGTACCGCCATCTAGACATGATCTAGAGTCTTCCAGTCGATAGAAGGGTTTGAACAGGTGTTTAAGATGCGATTCATCAATACCAGGACCTTCATCTTCAAACGTCAATACCCAATGTTCTGCTGTGGTTACAGATGTAATATTTATTTTTCCAGCATTCGAATATCTTAGAAAGTTAGAGAACAATGCAATAAAGACCTGTTCCATCCTTCTTATATCAACGCAAACCAATTTATCCGTCAAATTTAAAACAATAGTTAAACCTTTAACATGAAACCGTTCATTAAACATCTGCAGACATTTTTCAATACTATTTTTTAAATTGGTCTTTTCTAGTTCTAATCGTAATTGTTTATTTTCAATAAGTGTCAGTGTCCGTAAATCTTCCACAAGGTAAGATAAGCCTTCGACTTGGTTCAATAAGCTTAGGTGTAAAGCTTTATCGGCAATAAATATACCATCGACAATACCTTGCAAGCGACCTTGTAATATTGTCACAGGTGTTCGTAATTCATGTGCAATTGCAGCATTCCAAACAGTTGAATTCTTAACTGATACTTCAAGTTGGTTTGCCATTTCATTGAAGTTCTCAATAAGAGACTTGATTTCATGTGGAATATCATGATGTGGCTGTTTAATTCTGAGTGCTAAATTGCCTTGTTGAATTTGTTGAATAACATCTGCTAAATCACTAATTGGCTGTGTATAGCGTTTTCCATATTTAAAGGCGAGGATAGTAGAAAGAAAAAAGCCTGTTAATAGCACTAAAAACAGCCAGATAAAGTCAACGGAGGTAACTGAAAATTCATTTGAATTAATAACTTGTGTATTTAGAAAACCTATTTTTATCGCCCAGCTATAAACAAAATAGCCAATCATGAAAGATAACAGCGTAATGCCTAAATTGAATAGGCTCATCATGATAATAAACTGGAAGTTAATTCCAACAGAATTTTTAAAAAAGTTAAATTTCATGATTTTGATCTAAGCGATACCCCACGCCACGGACATTGATTAATAAGCCATTTACATCATTTTCTTCAAGTTTTTTGCGTAATTTGCTGATATGGCTATCTACAGTGCGATCTAAAGCATCACTTTCAGGCATACAGTTTTGGATCAATTCATTACGTGTAAAGACTTTATTCGGTGTTTTTGCCATCAAAAACAGTATCTTATACTCAGTTAACGTAAGGTTGAGCAACTGATTTCTTTGACCATTTGAAATGTAAACTTGATGATGATCTGGATTAATTTCAATATTTCTATAACGAATAATATTAGTTATTTCCATATTTTGGCTTGTACTTCGTCTAAGTACGGCTTGTATTCGTGCAATCACTTCGTTTGGGTTAAATGGCTTAATAATAAAGTCATCAGCACCCATTTTTAGCCCCATGATCTTATTCACTTGATCATCTAAGGCAGTCAGCATAATGACAGGTAAATGACTTGTTTGACGGATGATTTGTAGAATTTCCCAGCCATTTAGTTTGGGTAATTTAATATCAAGGAGAATCAGGTCGATAGAGTTGGCTTTTAGGCACTCTAAAGCTTGTTGTCCATCCAATGCACGGATGACCTGCATGTTTTCATTTTTTATGTATTTTTCAAGAATGTCACCAATATCATAATCATCTTCTACAACGAGAATGACGCTGTTTTCGAAGCTGTGCTGTAGATTTGGATACATATATTTTATCTTAGATGAAGTAGCTATGCATTTTAACATTTAATTGTGTAATGGAGATGATTAGACGAGCAGTCATTTATATTTGTAATTGAGGGGTGACATATAATAAAATTCGTTGCATATCAGTATTAATGAACAAAATGTCAATTATCATTCATTTAACATAATGGCTGTTATACGAAACGAGAGTGTTAGAACCCATTTAAAGTGTCTATATTCTCACCAATAAAAATGTCCGGTTTCTCCGAGGTAAAATATGACTTTTGAACAAAAATAAGCCATTGTTTATTCTTTTTATTTCCAACAAAATTCCAGAACTCATCTACTTCGAGAGATTCATAATGACTTTGCTGAGGCTGAATTTCATAGGTTGATTCAGTTAAAGTACGTAAAACTTTACCGATACTGATGC
>NZ_JBSXNI010000011.1:0-11556 GCF_056857555.1 Acinetobacter sp. L-24
AAATTTTTTTTAGATTACGAGGCGTCTTGGATCAAGAATGGGTATTCATTGACGGAAGCTACATACGCGTGCATCAACATGCAAGTGGAGCTCGGTATGGTTTCGAAAGAGCAATTGGACAATCACGCGGTGGACAAACAACAAAAATACATCTTGCAACCGACGCGAATGGATTACCGATTGATTTTAAAATCACTGGGGGTGACGTCCACGACAGTCAAGTTGCAAAACAACTGATTGATATTGTAGGCGAGGCAACATATCTCATTGCTGACAAGGGATATGATGCTGAGCACATTCGAATATGTGCTAAGAACAAGAATATGATTCCTATTATTCCATTGAGATCAAACAGTAAGAGATCGAATAAAGAATTTGATAAATATCTATATAAATTAAGATATTTAGTTGAAAACGCTTTTGCGAGATCAAAACATTTCCGTGCTATTGCAAACTCGATTTGATAAACTAGCACGCAATTATAAATCTATGCGTATAGCCTACATATTTATTTGGTGCAAAGCCAAATGAGGACACGCCCTAATAATTTCTTCACTTAATTTTAAAGCTTCATACAATGACTCTTGATTAACTTGCAATGTTCTAATTCCAAAGCATTATTGTAGTTATTCTCTTATATACTTTAGTTCTTATTAAATTTCAATTAGTGAATTTCTTTCATCTTAACCTTAGAAAATATCAGTATATCAAATCTTTACTATCTAATTAAATCGTTAAAATATAGGGTTTAGATTTAAACCCATATAACTATGTCAAACAAACTTGAACGTCAGAAATTGACTCTCCCAGCAGGTCATGACAAGCTTCTGCTTCACTCCTGCTGTGCACCATGCTCGGGTGAAGTGATGGAAACCCTAATTGAATCAGGCATCGACTTTTCGATCTTTTTTTATAATCCCAATATTCACCCTGTCAAGGAATATGAAATCCGTAAGGAAGAAAATATTCGCTTTGCAGAAAAACATAATATTCCTTTTATTGACTGTGATTACGATACAGACAATTGGTTTGCACGTGCCAAAGGCATGGAAAATGAGCCAGAGAAAGGTATTCGCTGTACCATGTGTTTTGATATGCGCTTTGAACGGACTGCCCTTTATGCAGCTGAAAATGGCTTCAGCCTAATTAGTAGCTCATTGGGTATTTCTCGTTGGAAAGATATGAAGCAGATCAATGATTGTGGGCATCGTTCTGCTTCACATTATGAAGGAATCACCTATTGGGACTACAACTGGCGTAAAAATGGTGGTGCTGTTCGTATGCTTGAAATCAGCAAGAAGGAAGAATTCTACCAACAAGAATATTGTGGCTGTGTATACTCCTTACGTGATACCAACCGTTGGCGTATGAGCCAAGGTCGTGATCGCATCAAATTGGGCGTGAAATTTTATTCGAATGCCACGGATGATGAAAGCTAAGCTTCAGTCGCCAGATACCAATTTTTCCAGGAACTGGTTCCACGGACTTCAATGGGTACAGTTGGAATCAGTTTTTCTTTTAGAACGTCAGTCTGTTCCACGGCTTTGGCAAGTCGGGCTTTCACAGAATGAATGCATTCACGATCTCCAAACTCACAGCGATCCAATGTCGTACCACCACAAGGACCATTCGCCAATCCTTTGGGGCAAGTTTCAGGGCAAATATATAAAGTATCTCCTAACCTACATTGACCACAACTTTCACAACCCACGACCCCTTGCTTAGAGATAAATTCAGTTTTTAACAATGCTTTTGCTGCAGGCGTATTTTCCCAGAATGAGGCTTTAAAAATAAAATGCCCCACACCTTTGGCAATTTTGGACTCAAATAGAGCCTTGTGCATGAAATGCAATTGCTGATATTTAATAAGCTGGCTAGAGGATGGTTGGCGGGAATAATAAGCTAATTGTGGCACGAGTTCCTTTTTAGTCTCTACTTGCCACAGTGCATTCCAGAGTGCTTCGAGTTCCTGTAAACCATAATGTCGATATTGTTCAATATATTTTTCTAAAAGCTTTTGCTCTTCAGGCTTATGGCATGCTGAAAGATGCACACCTGCAAAACCCAAATACTTACACATCAATATTTGTATAGCACAACGTTTATAAGCATTCTCAGTTCGTCCATCCTGTTTTTCCTGAGCCAACACTCGTAACATGTGGGGTGTAATCACAATTCCTGCTATCTTATGTTTCACCATAAAATTGGCACGTGCCAAACTAAGTGGCATAATACAAGCAAGTATATTTTGTGGGTATCGATGACGATTTAAAAAAGCCTTGGCTTGTTTTAAAGCCTCCATATCGTAACCCAACTGGGTAACGATAAAGTCTGCTCCTGCTTTAATCTTTTTGTGAAGTTTTAAATATTGTGCATCACGTTCAGCTTCAGCATATTTAAAGGGATTAAAAGCTACACCAATGTGAAATCCACCATAACACTTTGCGGCCATGACCGCATTTACAGACTCTAAATATCGGGTGCGATTCGTTCCATCTTGACCATTTGTATGCCTTTTTAACTTATCACCTGTGAGAAGCAGTAAATTTTTCTGTCCCGAAGCTTGAGTTGATTTTAAGAAGGTCTCAAAATCAGTAATATCCCGACCTTTCCCTGAATAATGGATGATTTTTTCCACTGATGAAGGAAATGTCTTCGCACATTCAAGTGGTGGCAAATCACTATCAGCATGCACTCGATCTGCCAAAGTGATCGCACATGGAAATTCTGCTAAAGACATTGGTACGGCAATGCCCTTAGCAGAACTTAAATATTCCAACAAAATACAAAACTGATTGTGCTTAAAATAGGAAGCAAGCTGTGACATAAAATAAAGTTCAAATAAAAATGATTAAAGCAGGTCGCTATTATATTCGACCTAACAGAATCAGCCCGATTAATCTTAAACAGGCTGATATAGAAAATTTTAGTCAACAATTATGCAATGAATCTATTCACTACATTCAAACAGGCAACTTTCTCATTAGATTCTCGCTCTAATGTGAAATGAAATGCCTATTTTTCAAGAATATTTTGATACGACTTAATGAAGTTCTCTTCTATCCATTTACCTTGTTTAAGATTCAATTGAACACGTTCAACACCGTCATAAACTTTACGAGTTAAGAGGAATCATTATTGTGAACAGACTATTTCTCTAAGTTGATTCATCACAATATGTAATTTATAGCCATAGAACCGACCCATTGAGCTTTTACCACGAGATGCAATTTTAGATAATGATTTATGGCGGTGAATAGGTTTGTGCAACAAAGCCTATTCTAATTAAAACTTGGATTTCATAACCATTAATTTACAGTACAACTATCAATAAAATCGCCCCACCATTGCATCATTTCCATACGCTGATTAAAATATTCTGCATGATTATAACTCGCACGGGTTTTATTCTTATCAATATGAGATAGCTGTGCTTCAATCCAATTTGATTGAAATAAACCGGATTCATTTAATATGGTACTAAATGTTGAGCGCAAACCATGAGATGATAGTTCATTTTTAGTATATCCCATCTTTCTAATAATTAAGTTCAGGGTATTAAAATGAATAGGTTTATTATTATTTCGCGGGCTAGAAAACACATATTTTTCGCCATGAGACCAAACGAGTGCTGATTTCACAACTTCAAGTGCTTGATCAGATAGTGGAACAAAAAAATCAGGGATATCATGACCTAAAATAACCTTTCTTCTATATTGTTTAATATGTAAGGCTGGTATTTTCCATATTTTTTTATCTAGATCGAAGTGATGTGGTTCACAAACCAATAATTCTCCACCACGGACGCCTGTATATAGTTTAAATAACAGGGCTTTTTTAATAATAGGATCTGTATTAATCTGATTTAATTTAGCTAAGAAATTAGATAGTTCATCTGAATTCAAATGAGGATAGTTTTTCTTAATCTTATTGTTGACTAATATTTTATGAAGTCCATGTGCAATATTATATTCACAATACCCCATCGCTACCGCATAATCATAAATCTGATTTAAATAACTATAGGCTTTCTTTACAGGTTCTTTTACATTTCTAGATTCTATATTTTTAATAATCTTAACTAGATCATATCTTTTAATTTCAATAAATGGCATTAGTCCAATATTTGGATAAACATCCTGATCTAAACATTTTTTTGCGAGCTGAATTACACCGCATCGTGGTTCATCTTCAAAGGAATTTTTAATTTTAAATTCTAACCACTCTTCACAAATATCCTGAAAAGTTTTGATGTATTTTTTATGCGGTGGTTTATTTTCATAATTATTAAATTTATATTCATCCCGGACTGATCTGGCCTCTTTCAAGGACATTACAGGATATTCACCCAACTTCATGCGAGGACGTTTATTTGTCCCTGCAAGTGAATAGCGGTAACTCCAAGATTTACGTCCGTTTGGTTCTACCTTCAAACTTAAGCCGTCATCATCTGCCAGAAAATAGATTTTTTCCTTTGGTTTAGCTTGACGTACCTTAATTTCAGTAAGACTCATGAATTTTTAACCTAACCACAAATGGCACTGCTCAATTCAATTATAGCAAATTTAAGCGATATTCATATGATGCGTATCATACGCATCACATATTTTTATAAGTAATTGTTAAATAAAATTTATATTTAGATTGGTTATTCCCTAGTAACCAATTAATTAACCATTGATTTTGCAAGTCTTAAATTGGCATGTTGAAGCCGTTCATTTGATGGGTTGTATTGCTTCTGGACCTCATCAGAGAAAGGGGTTTCTTCACATAATTCAAAGTACCTTTCCATCGGTGTTTTACCTTTCAAAGCTGAATGTGCATCCAGTTATAGTAATGCTGCCATTCGGCTAGCTTGTCTTGGATATCTTCAGAATTAATATCGACAGTAGCGTAGAACTCAGATTTATCAGTCTTTTGTGAGCGCTACCTTGCCATTCAGATGAGCTGAACCAGGTTTATTTGGCCTAAATTTGATTCCATGCTGCATCAATTTTTTCTGTACTTTTTCAGCAAAGAATTCTCACCCTCGATCGGTCTGTATTCGCTGTATGGGAAAAGGCATTTCTTCAATTACGCAGTCTAAAAAGTCGAGCGTATTCGCTGCTGTTCGGCGTTTATATATCCTTAAAACGCGATATCGTGTGCAGTCATCGATAGATGTGTACTGATATAGTCCAGGACCCAGTTTACAGGTATCCATTTGAATTCTATCGCCTGGTAATGGACGTTCATAACAAATGTAATCTACTTTACGACGGAATTTTTTAATCGGTTTGACTTGATGGGTGGAGAGTACTTGATGGATAGTCGCCAAGGACAACGAGACTCCGTGCAGCTCATTAATTCGGTTTGCAAACGTCGAGCACCAAGATTTCTAGCTGAGCGCATTTCCAATATTAAAGCTTCTAGCTCAGCATTGATTTTAGTATTTGGCGATTTTAAGGGACATTTACTATGACTACTTAATCCATCAATACCTTGTTCAGAATATCGTTTCCACCACTTGCGTAAAGTTGGTCTAGAAATGCCACATCTCCGACAAACCAGGCCAGCATTATTGGTCTCTTCAAATAATTTAACCCATACGAGTCTTTGTTGAATTTCTCTATTCATAGACACCCATTATATTGAAGTGATGTCTATGAATCACACAGATTATCATAAGGCTTTTGAAACTGTCGCACCTCATGTTTGAATTCACCCATTAACAGAGTGCGAATTAGTCCTTGATCATGTTTGACCACATTTCAAGAAATAGTGTCCAATTTTCGGTATGCAGATTATGGTGTGGGGTTCTCTTAAAGTTTAAACCTTATTATTTTACTTCAGTAATGCTGATTGGCTGGTCTTTTACAAATTCAACAACCCCTTCACCACGTTTAAAGTGAATTGAAACTCCATTATTATTAGCTAAACGAATACCACTACCAGCAACTGTTTGCTTTAAACGATATACCACGCCTGAGTTATCAGTCATTAAAGCAGTTTCAAAGTTATCCGATGATTTCAGAAAAATTAATAAACCATTCGGACCAGAAAATTTAAGGACCTGCGTATCAGCTGAAGTATTGCTTGTAGCCTTATCTTGTAAAGTTTCAGTCTTTGGACTCGAAGTACACCCAGTCATTGCTAAAACTAACAAAGTTAAACTTAAAAAATATTTCATTTAACTACCTTTTTCATCTGTAAATCATAGGTGTACTTATACTAATTGTTATAATTTAACAATAAGACAAATATTACTTTTTTTACACAAAAAAGCCATAAATCGCATTTTGAACCTTACCGGATTTATCGGAGATTTTTTTTATTTAAGTTAGGCCACCTGACCTAACGGGTTAATCTTATCATAGTACATTGCTTCAAACTCAAAAGGCGATACATAACCCAGTGCACTGTGTACATGCTTTTTATTAAACCAATCTACCCAATTTAATGTCGCAAGTTGTACATCTGCTAAACCTTGCTAATCTGCTTTTAAATATTCAATCATCTCTGTTTTGTATAAGCCATTCACTGTTTCAGCCAAAGCATTATCGTATGAGTCCCCGTTGTACCGATTGATGCTCGTAAATTTTCTGCTTCTAAACGATTGGTATAGCGAATCGAAAGATATTGCACACCCCTGTCGGAATGATGAATCACATTCCTTGGCATACTTCAATCGTGTAATGCTTGCTCCAGTGCATCGAGCACCATATCTGTATTCATACGTGTTGATACTTTCCATCCAACAATTGCTCGTGAGAACACATCAGTAATAAAGGCGGTATAGACCCAGCCTGAATGAGTTTGAATATACGTAAAGTCATTCACCTGAGATACCGTCTTGGTAGTCAATCAATAATTGAACCGCTCTATCTCTGATTTCAGGGGTATATTTTACTTTTTTCATTGGAACACTACGCTTCGCTACGTCTTGCGAAGCAATGCTTCTCATCTCAGGAAAGTTGGTCTCCGACAAACCCGGTACGGTTCAGGTTCCATTTTTGCCCATTGGGCATCAGTAAGTATGTATCTATCTATAGTACTATTATAAATTAATCAGTAGCCTTTGTTAATTCTCAACAAGCCCTAAGCTGCGCTGCATTAAATTATTAGGAGATAAACTCAGTACAAGGAGTTTTGATAGCCAAGTCAATGAGATTCATGCACCTGTAGCAGTCCTTAACAGATTTACGGAATTAGGTCGACCACTTACCCAAGTTACGCCTTAAATTTGGCTCAATTAGGGGCGCTTTGCCTTTCAAATATTTGTGCAATAAAGCCGTTGGAAAGTAACCTTGAAACAAGTTATAAGCTTCTTTTTCATAAATTACTGAGTATTTGTATAAATATTCAACATCTGATTTTTTTTAGACCAGATAGTGAATTAAAATAAAAACTAATAAACAAGAACAAACATCATTGGTATTTATATTTTAATTATGTTCATTTACAATAAAAATGACTAAGTCAATACATATTTAGTCTAAAATATCCATCAATCAAAAATGTGTGATAGCTTCGAACGTTAATCTTTGCATACTTGTAATTTTGAGTATTACTTCAATTCTCTAAGCTAATTCTTTACAAGTGTTCCTATCACCATAATTGTTATTCTTGTCTTCGCTATAAAGCGATCCAAACCTGCCCTCCATGGTCATAATCGCATGAACAAATTTTTAAAATACCTATTGGTATTCATCGTTCTGCTTATTATTGCAGCACTAATCTTCTTATTTAGACCTATCGCGTCTAAGAAAATTCAAAACACCAGCAATGAGCCTGTCGTTGACGCAGTCTTAGTTGGTGGTGGCATCATGAGTGCAACCCTAGGCACATATCTTAGTGAACTTGAGCCAAACTGGCAAATTCGTATGTATGAACGCCTAGACAACGTTGCCCAAGAAAGCTCAAACGGCTTCAACAATGCTGGCACAGGCCACTCTGGCTTTATGGAAATGAACTATACCTCTGAAAAAGATGGAAAAATGGACATTTCTAAAGCTGTGAACGTTGCGGAACAATTTGAAGTTGCAAAACAGTTCTGGTCTTATCAAGTCAAAGAAGGCGTTTTGGGTCAACCAAATAGCTTTATCAACCCTGTACCGCACATTGCCTTCGTTTGGGGCGATAACGTGAATTTCCTAGAAAAACGTTACGCTGCAATGGTTAAAAACCCAATGTTTTATGGCATGAAATTCTCTGAGAATCCTGCTGAAATTAAACAATGGGCACCATTGGTGATGAATGGCCGTGATGCTGCACAAAAAGTAGCTGCAACACGCATGGATGTAGGTTCGGATGTGAACTATGGTTCGATCACCACTCAATTGGTCGATCACCTTAAAAAACAATCTAATTTCCAGTTACAAACATCGACTGAAGTGACTGGCATTAGCCAAAACGATGATAAAACGTGGACTGTTGCATTTAAAAACCTCACTACAGGAAAAACAGATCATGTGAAAACGCGCTTTGTCTTTATTGGTGCAGGCGGTGCAGCGGTTAAACTTTTACAAATGACAGGCTTACCAGAAGCGAAGCAATATGCTGGCTTCCCTGTAGGTGGCGTGTTCTTAATGACCGACAACCCAAAAGTCACTGAAGGTCATACTGCAAAAGTTTATGGTCGTGCTGAATTAGGCGCACCACCAATGTCTGTTCCACATATTGATACACGTTATATCGACGGTAAAAAATATGTGTTGTTTGGTCCATTTGCAACTTATTCAAACAAGTTCTTAAAACAAGGTTCTCAGCTTGATTTATTGAAATCAACCACTAAGAACAACGTTTTACCAATGACCGCTGTGGGTATGGAAAATCTTGATTTGGTGAAATACTTAGTTAGCCAAGTCATGATGACCGATGAAGACCGTTTTAATGAGTTGAAAAAATACTATCCTGATGCAAAACCAGAAGACTGGCGCATGAATCAAGGTGGTCAACGTGTTCAAATCATTAAGAAAGAACCAGGCAAACCTGCAAGCTTGCAATTTGGTACCGAGATTTTTGCATCACAAGATGGCGCTGTGACTGCCCTATTAGGTGCGTCTCCTGGTGCTTCAACTTCCCCTTATATTATGTTGAGCTTGCTTGAAAAAGCATTCCCTCAGCAAGTAGCAGGTAAATGGAATCCGAAATTACATGAAATTGTAAAATCGTACCAACAAGAACTCAGCACTAATCCTGTGCTTCTTGACCAAGTTCGCCAATACACCAGCACAACCCTTGGTTTGAAATATACACCTATGGCTAAAGCTGCAAATGACGAAACTATTGCGGTAGCAAAAGCACAGTAATCTGCTTTAAACCCTAAAAAGGATGGACTTTGCGCCATCCTTTTTTAATTCATATTTGAAACTATTCTGTTTATGTCGCTTTTCCATTCCGATGCTTTTTTGGCTTTTCGTTCACGTGATTTTTCACTTCTGAGTGTCAATCAGTTGTGCTTAATTCTAACCATCATGATTCAAGAAGTCGTCATTGCCTATAGTATCTATCAACTCACTCAAAATCCACTCAGCCTTGGCATGATTGCCTTAATTGAGTTACTCCCCTTTATTTGCCTCTCCCTGATCAGTGGCGACTGGGCTGATCGCTATAACCGACAAAAAATTGTGCAGTGGAGTTTTAGCTGTAGCACTTTAATTCCATTATTATTTATTGTTCTTTTTTCTCAGTACCAACAACAGCACATTCAACAAAATACACTTTTATACGGCATTTATAGCCTCATCTTTTGCTTAGGCATACTTAGAGGTATCTACAGCCCATCATTTAATTCATTACGCCCTTTTCTAACCCCCGAGTCAGTCTATAGCAATGCAGCCACATGGACCGCGCTCATTTGGCAAATAGGCGGCATTTTAGCGCCTTTATGCGCAGGACTTTTACTCAGCCAACTTGGGCTTGAAAAAACCCTCTTTATTGTTTTTTTCTTGTGTTGCGTGGGTAGCATCTGCTTATTCGGATTAAGTCCTCGTCAATTCCCTAGCCCCCATAAACAGCATTTAAGCAAAAGTTTGAAAGAAGCCTATTTGTTTATTTTTAAACATCCACTAATGTTTTGGAGTATGTTGCTGGATCTCAGCGCCATGCTTTTTTGTAGTGTCATTATCTTACTGCCTATTTTTGCACACGATATCCTGCATCTTGGTGTTGAAGGCTTAGGTATACTCAGAGCTGCACCAGCTATTGGCGCCTGTATCATGATGTTGATGTTGACCTGTTATTCTCCGATGCAAAATGCATGGAGAAATATGCTCTATAGTAGTTTTGCAATTGCTTTGTGTACTTTAGCCTTTGCACTATCCTCCCATGTTTGGCTCTCAGTCTTCTTCCTTGTTTTAATCGGTGCCTTTGATAGCATCAGCATGGTCATTCGACAAACTTTATTACAGCAACTCCCCCCAAAAGCACTATTAGGGCGTGTAGCGGCTTTAAATGGCATATTAGTCACTTCAGGCAATCAGCTCGGTGCCCTACACATGAGCCTGATGACGCGCTATTTTTCTGTGGTGCCAGCAGTACTTATTGGAGGGACGCTGTGTTTAATAATCTGTGGTCTAAGCTTTACTCGTACGCGACATTTATTCAAGCCATCTCCAACACTAAAAAAACATGCCACAGTGGCAAAAAGTGAATAGCATGTTAAGCTTCAAATCTTCTTTTAATATGATGTGAGTTTTCAATAGAGCAAATTATGAAACAGATTTTCCCCTTTTCACATATTCTCTATACCAAACTCTATTCTTTCGTACTATCAGTGTTGTTGGCTTATTGCCTATTCAATGCAATTTATACGTTCATTATTGGTGGAACTGGTTTTTATTTATTTGCAACTTTTATTTTAGCTTTTCAATGTAATTTCGCGTTACGCACTTCTCTCCATGACCGTATTTACACCAGTTTAGGGATAGTTTTGCTTATTATTGGGTTATTGTATACACATGGAATTCACTTTCTAAACCATTTAAAAACAATTGTATTGGTTCCTGCTTTAATTTTAACTGCCTTTGGAATAGATAATTTATATAGAAAGCCAAATAGACTTAGTTGTCTTAAAGTTGGACTGATCCTCGGCCTATTGCTATTAGCTTATATTCAATATTATGATTTAGTAGAACTGCAAAATTATTATGACTCTTTACATAATGATGAGACTTGGCAGCAATTTGGCGCATTATAACAGCTAGCACAAAAAAAATTCGGTGTTTGATCTCAATGGAATAATGGGAATCATATTCTTGTTCTTAGCACATATTCGAATGTGCTCAGCATCATATCCCTTGCCAGCAATGAGATATGTTGCCTCGCCTACAATATCAATCAGTTGTTTTGCAACTTGACTGTCGTGGACGTCACCCCCAGTGATTTTAAAATCAATCGGTAATCCATTCGCGTCGGTTGCAAGATGTATTTTTATTGTTTGTCCACCGCGTGATTGTCCAATTGCTCTTTCGAAACCATACCGAGCTCCACTTGCATGTTGATGCACGCGTATGTAGCTTCCGTCAATGAATACCCATTCTTGATCCAAGACGCCTCGTAATCTAAAAAAAATTT
>NZ_JBSXNI010000012.1:0-18512 GCF_056857555.1 Acinetobacter sp. L-24
GAAAAGCCTTCTTTTCTTGACTCAAGCATTAATGCAGTACGATCTTCAAAGTTAAGATGATGGTATGACAATTTTATATACTCCATAAACCCTTTAAATTAATTAGGTGGTTTATGTCGCACTTCAAGTTTTACTCTGCCATGGCAACTATTAATTATTGCCATCTTTTTTTGATATAGATCTATGTAATCAGGTTATTTTAATATGTGAGCCTTATTTTATTTAATTAAATATAAATAATTGATATTAGTTTTATTCAACGTATACGGTGATTTTAATTGATTAAAATATTTTAATTACTGAACCACTACCGTTGTTAAATTCAGCTTCATTAATATTTTAAGGAAAAAATTATAAACGCCACTTAATAACTATTATGGAATCTCAGATGTAGAGCACACGGCTCAAAACTTGGAGATTTTAAAATGTCACATTTCACAGTTGCAGTAGTTACCACCCCTGATGGTGATGTTGTAGATGCCCTAGAACCATTTTACGAATTTGAATGCTCAGGCATTAAAAACAAATATTGCATTTCAGAATCATCATTGGACGAAATTAAAGACCAATACGAATCGACAGAAATCACTTTGATGAAAAACTCAAAGCCTATCATAGATGATGGTGAAGAACGCTATGCGTTTCTTGACGACCCTCGTTTCGTGCGTGATGCAACAGACTTCGAGCTTGATGCCATCAAAAACAACAAAGGTGATATTTTTGCTGACTTCCCGAACGGCGGTAAACATTTATCAGTGGTACAGGTCAAAAACGATGATGGTACGTACTCAAGTCGCATTCGTGATTTAGGCATGTTCATTCAATGGCATCAAAAAGATGTGCCATGTACTGAAGTGTTTGAGCTTCAACAGTTCATTAACTGGTATAACGAAAAAGTTACGCCGACTGTTTTGACAGGTGAAAAACCTGATGAAAGTTGGACAGAATGGATAGAGCTTGATGCTGACGGTAAAGTGGTCGATTACTTCACCACCACCAACCCGAATCCGAAATACGATTGGTATGAAATCGGAGGACGTTGGAAAAACATGCTGTTGCGTCTTGATGGACGAAAAGTGGATAGCTGTCCGATTGGTGAGCTAGATTTTGAAACCGAAATCAACCGCTTAAAAACCGAAGCTAACCGTGTTTATGACTATTTTGAGAAGTGTATCGGTGATGCTTCACGTACTTGGCGGTCATGGGCTGATGTTTGGTCTGATGAATCAATCGAATCAGTGAACGATAAGCGTAATTTCTATCATAACCAAGATGCAATCTTATTAATGAAAGCCAGTGATACGGATAACCTGTTTGGCATATTCGGACATGAATTTGATGAATTTTTGGTGAGCCGTGAAGAATTCCTAGCTAAAAAATCAGCAAACCCATTCGGTACGTACTGTTTCTTAGATGCTACCACTGATGCAGAAATCGGAGATTGGACAGGTTCAGAATGTGGATTGTTTGGAGAAGACTTATACAAAGAGGAAAATTGGGAATCCAAAAACCAAGCATTGCTGAAGAGCTTTCCAAGCGACTATATAATCACGATTGTTGATTGCCATATCTAAAACCCAAACAGGGATAAGCGTAAACCCTTATCCCTTTTCTTTTGGGCATTTTTTAAAACGCATTCGATGTTTTTTAATTGATTAAAAAGGTTTTGAATTTTTAAATTTTAAATTTTAAGAAAAATTAAACAGCTATTGCGCTTTGTATAATGAATATAGATTTAATCACTATCCTTAAGGGCTTTTAATATGTGGAATACATTAGTTTTAATTCGTAAAACCGCAACGTCAAAAGAAATAAAAGACAAAGCTGATATGTATTTAAGCCAGTTAAATACTGCAACCATTTCAGCATCTCTTAAAGCTGAAATACTCTCTTTTATCGAATCTGTTTTAAACGATTAATCAACTTAGGCTCAACGCCTACAACTTGGAGAAACCCCATGAATTACTACAACACATTCACCATTCCATGCAATTTTAAAGTACAGCACATTGAAGATGGTCAATTTGTCGTGTTTTTTGCTGATGGCACTCAGTTAAGTTACCAGATTGAAAACACCAGCAAGGTTAAATGGATTGAACCTGAAGCATTCAGCTTAGAGCAAGTACTCCTAAGCTCAAAAGAGCCAATCAATGCCGATGATATTGACATCATTAAGTATGCTTCATACCGCTTAATTGCTGACACGCCATTGATTGATGATGATGGTAGCAATCCTGAACCTGATTGCCTTTACTGCAAAAAATCTAGTGACACTCTTAACAGCCTCATACTTCAAGTCACTGAAGCACATACCCTCCCATGTTGGCTACTGACATCAAACGGCGTTCATATCCTAGATATTAATGAATTGACTGAAGCTTAATAACAACAACCAGTGAAGCATGTCTATTGCTTCACTTTTTGGCAGTTGAAAACCGCATTCGATGTTTTTTTAGTTGATTAAAAAAAGGTTTAGAAATTTGGTTGTGGCCAGCGCTAGATCTGGCGCACCAGGATCAATGCTTATTTGTATGGTTCGTTAATTGCTTCCATCATTCTAATAGCATCCTCATTACTATTTTTAGCTGCTATCTGTTAAAAGTCGCAGCAAGGACCAGTAAAACAATAATAAATAATTTTAAAAAAGTTTTTGGGTTAGGTTCTATCTTAAAATAAACATATTGAAGCAGAAAGCTTAAAACTTGGAGTTGAAATGGTTTCTATTAATGAATTACTGAACAAAAACCTTGATCGCAAATATGGTCCAATTGAAGCGCATGAAGTTATAGAACTTGTTCGTGTAACTCGTGCGCCAGAATCCGTAAATAACCCTTCAATGCCATCAGTTAGAATTTCTACTGCAGATCTGCACCATATGGTTGAACAAGCTAAAAAGTTCAATTTGTGGGAAGAATGGTCCACCAAGGTTTTAGCAACGCGATGGTGAGAAATCAAATACAGTGACTCACTTGGTTTTTGCTGAAGACTACTCAGGATCTAAATTGGTTCGTGAGAAAAACCAGTACTTGTGCTCAGCTGGAGGCTTATTCCCTGCAGATGAAGCAAAGAAAGAATTCAAAATGAAAGTAGGTGATGTTACCGTGGACACGGTACCGCACCTTGTTACATGTAAAGTGTGCCTATCACGTATTTTTACGCAACTAGCATTAACTCAATCTAATTAATCAAATTTATAAGGTGTTCATCATGAATAACAAAACAATTGCCAAAAAAATGATTAACCAAGTTAAATCGGTTATCACTGACCCACAAGCAAAAAGCTTGTTGGCTGCTTATCACGTAGAGGCGTCATTTACCCACTTCTACGAAACACACAGCCACATTTACCTGGTTGGTAAAGACATTACTGCAGTCATGGCCAAACATTTTCCATACTTCACGTTTAAGACTCGTGATAACAAGAAAACCCGTCACGGTATTGGCGATGGATCGATGTCTGATTGCTTAAACAAGCTGCGCCGTGTGTATCGCTTAGAAATAAAAAAACCGATTAGCGAGAAGTTTATCGCTGAAGTTGGTGCACCGACTTTCACAAAAAGCCAATCTGTAAGTCCTGTTGCTTATTTGATTGATGAAGTTGTGCAGCAAGAAACAGCGCCGATCGCACGGTCTGACGTTCAAAACAGTTTTCATGATCTTTTCAATTAATTTGAGGCTTACTCAAAAGTGTGAGAGAGACAAAATGACAAAACGCTGTTCTGGTGATGTGAAGTCACCCTGGTTCTTCATCGAGGACCAAATCCCAAACAAAGATGGCACGGCGTTTATTGTGTGGGATGAATTCTTAGACCATGAAATTAAACCTATCCGCTGGAGCGATAAGATCCGTGACTATGCTTCAGGTGATGTCGAATGGAGTGGAAGCTTCTTATTTTGGCGATATGATGATGGTACACCAGCTGAATCACCAAGAAGCTATCAGCAATCTTAATTTCTTATTTTGGAGGTAAAAGTACTTATATTTCCGAGGGTGTAGCCAATTGGTTTTGAGATCTAATCAATCTCATTAAAGCAAAGGTTTAATTCCTTGAATGTCAGTTCGAGTCTGACCATCCCTGTCATTGCCAACAAATTCCCTCAAATGAATCAATTGAAGACAATCATACCAGCCTCACTAAAATAGTTACGGCTTTGACGTTCTGACTTAGGTTCCCAATCTCTATTTTTCAGATTACATGATCCAGCAGCAATTTTAGCCTTGCCAAACTTACTTTGAATGCTTTGAAACGCCGTCATTAACGCTTGCTCTTTTTCAAGCTGCTCTACGTCAGTTAGTAGGCCGATCGTGCGATGTTCTTCTTTTATCAATTCACACAACATCACGCCACATTTCTTAAACTCTATCCCCTCTTTGTACAATTTATCAATCAGTGATGTGGCAGCTTTAACAAGTTGCATCAAATTGTTTGTAGGTTGGGTAAACGTGTATGTTAACGACTTGCTGTAATACGGTTTTGACTGGTCAAATGGGTTGGATTGCAAGAAAACAATCAGAGATCCGCAAAGCTGGTGTTCATCAACAAGCCGATTGAGTGCATTATGGGTATATTTGCTGACGGCTTCTTGAAGAATTGAGAGCTCAGTAATTTTCTGGCCGAAAGATTTGCTCGAGACAATCTGTTGTTTCGCCTTAGGTGAACTTTCAAATTCAAAGCATGACTGGCCAAGCAATTCTAAAATCGTACTTTGCATATTCACATTGAAGAGTTCACGCATTCGATTCGGGTTGGATGTTGCAAGATCCAGCACAGTTAAAATCCCCATGTCATTAAGCTTTTTAGCGTACTTTCGCCCTACACCCCATATTTCATCAACTGGCATGCTTTGATAGTAGCTTTCGACATCTACCAGGCTCATTGTCACTAAATTACAGATTCCATTTAATTCTGGATTCTTTTTGGCAAGGTTGTTGGCCATTTTACTTTCAGTCAGTGTTCTACCAACACCCACGCACGTTGTTAAGCCAATAAGCTTATATACTTGATGCCGAATCTCCCGTGCCATTTCAGTAGCATCAAAGTTTTTAGTAAATTGAGTAAATTCTATAAAGCCTTCATCAATGCTGTAAATGCTGTAACAGCTTGGATCTACAAAACCAGATAATATTCCATGAAAACGGCGTGACATTTCGCCATACAGCGCAAAATTGCTCGATAGCACATGAACGTTATGTTTATTGATGATGTCTTGGACCTTAAAGAGTGGCGCACCCATCGGGATTTTTAAGAGTTTAGCTTCAGCGCTTCTCGCGATGATTGTTCCATCATTAGAGCTTAAGACAACGCATGGTTTACCCTTTAACTTAGGGTTCCAAAATGCTTCCATCGAACAATATGCCGAATTTATATCAACATGAATAAATACCCGGTTTGTCATTTTCGTGCGTCTTTAATGATGTAAGTCACTACGCCCCACACAATCAATTCCTGTTCAGGTTTTAGAAAAATATGTGAGTGCTCTTGGTTTTCTGCTTTAAGCCAAACTGGAGGGATAGATTTTGCATCTGGACCAAAAATTTCATTAATTTCACCAGCTGACATTTGCTTGGTGATCATCAACCGCTTAACGGTAAAGTCTGTTTCTAGCTGAGCAACAATAATATCTAGATGCTTGGCGTCTAAGCTTCTATCGATTATGAGCTTATCGTTAATATCTATACCAGCATTTAGCATGGAACGAGAGCCTACTTTACCAATAAACGTAGAGTACTCATTGGTGATCAGCATTTCGTTGAGATCGACCGACTTTTCAATAAAATCTTGTGCTGGTGATGCAAATCCAGCCGACAGCAGCTCTAACGCCACTGGAATGCGTTTAGGTGCACCAGGAGCAAGAGCTTCAATTTCAACTAAATCACCAGCTTTCAGCGGTATTTCTGATTTTTCTGACATCTCAAGACCGGTGAAAGAATATATATACCAATTCTATTTCTTGCATGTCTGATGATCAATCAAAAAATAAAAACCAGTAGGCATGCCACTTGCCTACTGGTCGTATTGGAAGTTCAAAATTGACTTAGATCTTAGAAAAACTCAAGTGATATAAGGCTGTTGCGCGTACTAAATTTTGACGCGGTGATTTTGGTTTCCAGGCCTGGTCAGACCATGGCCAGAGATCAGGAACCGACTTACTTGTATATGCAGATGGTTTAGAGGGAATTCATCGCATAAACAGATGAAGCTGAGTGTTACTGAAGTTGGACACCTATATTTACTTGAATACACAACCAAGATTGAAGTACTGGAAGAAGCATTTATGGCATTAGGACTTGAGCTGGATCTCCAGGTTATTTAATTGACTTCTACCCTTTTGACCTAGCCTAGCTAGGTTTTTTTTTGAAAAAATTTTAAAGCCCAAACAGTCTTTAAAATGAATACATCAAGCTCACGGCTTAAAACTTGGAGTATTCAAGATGTATCTACGCTATACGATGTTTAAAACGGATGGAGACAAAATCCTTAGTTCGCACGGTATTGGGTTAAGCATCAGCTTTATTCACCATGCAACGGAAATACTCTACAAAGAGATTCAAAATTCAGCTTCTTTTGACCGTTACATTGAGAGATTATCAAAGTGTAATACGATCAAATACAACCACGAAAGACACGGCGACAAAGCACGTATTGTCTATTTTGCACCTGAAGATCTAACGCGTGTCTCTTACAGTACGACATATAGCGAACGGGTTGAAAATGCCAATATCGATAGCTTTGACTTGATTACCCTGTACGCTGAGTACAAAACTATTTTTAGTTGTATCTATTTTGATATATCAACGAATACCTGGTCTGTACGTACATACACTGATGTATTAACATCAATGGGCATGTTAAAGCCACCAGTAGCACAGTTAGCATTTGCAATATAAGAGCCCCTGAAAAGTCTTATACCCACCTAGCATTGACCAATCAATGCTAGGTTTTTTTTACGATGCAATTTGATATTCCATTTCATGTTTAAAGTTTGCTTTGACAAGTGCATGGGATAGATCTGGAGGTACTGAGTTACCTACCATTCTGTATTGCTCAGTTTTCGTCAGCTTAATTTTTTGGTTATTTTCATCTACACCATGAGTAAAGATGTAATTGCTTGGAAAGCCCTGAGCCTTATACAACTCAAATGGTTGAATCATCCTAAAACCAATGTCTTCAATATAATAATGTTCATTATTGATTTCGATTAAGCCGAAACGTTCAAACAAGTCATTCTTAAAGTTGAATTGCCCGGTAAATTTCAAAAGTAGCGCACGTACTTCCGCAAACTGATTCACGGTCGTTAACGTGTGAAATGGTTCTGATAGCTCTTGGCCAGTGCACCCCTTTTTCATTTTAGATAGGTGACACACGTATAGCGCATGTGTACCGCCTTTTGTTTCTGCTGTAATTGTACGTAATGGCTCATTTATTGGCATGGATCTACGACTTGAACCATTGGCACACTCAGTAAGAATTGGCGCCACATTGTCCACGATGTAAGGTTTTGGGTTGTGAACGATATATTTTAAAATCCCCCTCACAATTCGCTCTAATGTAGCTGGTGCTAAAGGTTTTTTACGCTTGAATATGCTTAAACATTCATAATTAAGGTCCACACATTGAGCAGCTGTCTTCCATGGTTGTTTTTTCGTTTTTTGAGGTGCAAAAAAGTCAAATTCAGCATGTGTGGGTTCTGGCCAGACGATCGGTAAATTGTCACGCCGAGCAATTAAGAAAAATCTATTTCTCAATGTCGGTGCACCATAGTCGCATGCTCGTAGTTCACGATATTCGACCGTGTACCCTTGGTACCTGAGCGCATTCACGAAACAGTTAAACGTTCGCCCTTTCCGCTTTAAAATCGGTTTACCGTTCTTATCCAAATCACCCCATTCAACAAACTCAACCACGTTTTCAAGCATGATGATTCGTGGTCGAACTGTTGCAGCCCACCTTAAAGCAATCCAAGCTAAACCGCGGATCTTCTTGTTTAACGGCTTGCCACCTTTCGCACGGCTATGATGTTTACAGTCTGGACTAAGCCAAACCAAGCCAACAGGTTGATTGCCCGTAATCTTTACAGGGTTAACATCCCAAACACTCTCGCAGTAGTGCTTTGTTTTTGGATGATTGATGCGATGCATGGCCAAGGCTTTCGGATCATGATTAATTGCAATATCAATCGGTCTACCGAACGCACGTTCTAAACCAGTTGATGTACCGCCACCGCCAGCAAAGTTATCAACGATTAATTCATGTGGAAGCAAGTTATACATAGAAATTCCCTCTTACAAATGCCCCTTTAATGTCGATTATCCCTTGGTCATGAACATATGATTTCTGATCAGCCAATAATTGCTTATAGAGCCCATCCACATTTAATTGTAGGTAGTCTAATTCAGAAACAAAGCCACGTTGTTGAATGATGAATGCAATGAGGCTATGAAAGTTTTGGTGTGTAATGGCTATGTTGGCCAGATTGCAATTAAGAATCATGTGTAGCAGCAAACTTGCAAAATGGAGTTGCTCATTCACACTTAAACTATGGCTTAGATCTCTTAATTCATGCGGTACATCTCCTGGAGACAGATACCTATAAGCATGAATAACCTTGCTCAGATTCATACAGCCACCCCCATGCTTTCAACGGCACTTTCTAATGTTTGATGTGCTGAATAATCATCACAGTCGTAATAATCGTCATCGATCAAATTAGAAATGTCGTAGTCACTCAAACCGCTATTTAAACAGCGACTCAAAAGCTCAGGATCTAAACGATCATACTTGTTGCAAATCGTCATTAACGAATTGCTATGTGCGTTGTTAGCCGTGAAAAATGAGTATGCAAAACCTTCAGGCGTTACGCTTCTGGCATTCTTAGTCGCAATACTCTTGCCACCGTATAGGCGGTGCATTTTAGAACCCTCAACAGGTTCAACAGGTGCAATTGGTAGGTCGGCATTGAAACGGCCCCACAATAATGTTTTCTTGGTGTATGTATCACCAAAATGAAACGGATCAAACGACAGACGCCACGGCGACAACCCGGTTAAGCTCGCAATACGCCCTACTGGATTCTCAATTGCCCAAATATTCGGTTTAAAAAATTCAATTGTTCTTAAAGTTTGGTACACCAGCTCAATACTGCTTAAAGTGCGACCATCAGCATCTTTGGCGGTAAAATGTCTTGCACCAGAAACAGCAAAGTCAGTACATGGGCATGCAGCTAAAATCGCATGAACGTCCAAACCATCAAAGCATGCAAAAAGCTCGTTAAAGAATTCCACGCTGAAGTTATTAATATCGCCAAAATAAGGATCTGCCTGTATATCAAAGCGAAATACTTGATAGCCAGCATCAACCCATGGTTGTGACCATGTGCCAGACAAATCAAAAAGAGAAAGGACAATTTTTTGGTTGTTTTGGTTGCGGATCGTTGGATCTAGATATTGGTTAAACGCAACGTTTTTCCATTGTTCTAAACGTTCTAATGCGGAAGATCTGGACATCCAGCCATTAGCTTCAACATATGCTTGTGATTTCTTATTTAAACGAACAACTTCATTCTTATGCGGTGCATCAAAAATGTTTGAAATCTTAAATTCATCATCAATAAAGCTATTTCTTGCATCCGATAAATACTTATTGAAAAGTTGCAATTGTTCATTATTGCTTTGCGTTTTTTCTAAATCCACGACCGACTCCAAGTTTTAAGCAATGAGCTTGATTACTTAATTGTAGAGTCAGTTTTTCTAATAAAACTTTTTTATAAAAATAATATGAAATAGAAAAGGCTGAAATGATCAGCCTTTTATTATTAGCGAAAATAAGATTTATATTTTCTTAATACCCTCACATAACTCTAATGCTAGTTGTTGCATTACTGGTTGATGCAACCAGGAATAACGAACAGCAAAGTAGTGTTCTTTATTAATGGCGCATGAATTAGTCATAGTAAATACCTACTAGTCTTTAGTTAGCCAAAGGAAGAAACACAGTCCGAAGATGAAGAACCCCAATGTCAAAGGAACAGAAAGAAATAAATGTTCGACTACACCAAAGCTAAAAATGATACCAATATTGGTTGAAATAAAAAATCCCATTACACCAAGTAGTATTGGAAAAATAGCCATGAAAAAAATGTATAGCATTACTTTCAAAACCTTGTGATTTTGGAAGAATCTACGTTTAAAAAAATCTTTGCTTGGGCCACTTAAAATCATGACTTCACCTATCGCCCATATAACTTATTAAGTTTACCTGATGCTATTTCACTAAACTTTACGTAAATAGTGATTGCCGTTTTCGCTAATTGAATTTCAAGATGTTCGTTAATACGAATGTAATACCCTTTATTCATATTTAGATTTGTTGTTAATTCCTCGATAGCCTTATCAAAATTTTTTTCATCAATGTCTAACAATGACTCATCAGCACTGATGCTTAAATCAATTGTTTTAGCTATTTGTTCAAAAGTACGAACCATATTGAAACATTGGTCTATTTTTCTTTTCTTATTGATACCAGTACCATGAATACGTGTTTTAGGTGATTTCTCAACAAACTTAAAACTCCATATCGTATCGTATATACCGACTTGATTAGCAAGCACATCAATCAGTGATGAATTATTTGAAAGATCATTCATAACAGATAGTGCCTTACGTGCAGCATTAAGCCCAAACACTTTGCCGTTTTGTGTGCAGTACTTCGTATAGAACATTGTTTTGATCTCTAAACGATAGTTACTCTTACTGACAATCTGATTATAAACCTTTATCCAATAGATATTGCATAGTGTTAAATACAAAGGATCTTTATCAGTCTCTTTTTGTAGTTCTGGAAGTACAGCATTAAGATCTGAATGCTGGTTTAGCTGTAATATGCTTAATTGAACTTCTGGATCAAAGTTTACAAATACTTTTCTAGCTTCAAGTAGCGCCGTAGTCTTTGTAGAAAACTCCTTAGTAAGCTCTTGTAATATTTGTTCTATTTCAGACTTCATCATAGTCGGTTTAACCCAAATTATCTAACAACAATAAGTAAATTAAAATAAATAGCCAATAAAGCGTTGGACACAACTATTAGCTCACCACAAAAATCTAGGTAATTGAGATTAAACTAGGCTCTTCTTGAATCAACATTTGAATACATCCTACGATTGAATAGACGAAAGGCCTGTAACCAGGCCTAGTAAATGATTACTTTGTATAAATCACATTCTTATATTGTGTTTGGAGCTTGTAGAACTCACGGTGAGATAGCTCTTTAGGGTTTTGAGCCATGATCGTATAAAACTTACGAATCTCTTGTTCCTTTTTTTCCGATGGTTCACTGATCTCAGCAATACGCACGGTTTCATACCAGCCGACTACTTGGCCATAGTCTTTAGATGCGATTTGCGCCGTAGAATAAAATACATAAGAAATAATGATGGTTGCAACACCAGTAACCGCTAACAACGTAAATGTCGTGCGACCCCATGCAAGAAGCTTAGCTTTGTATTCATCAAGAGTAAGCAACCAAGTACCAACCATCGCAAGAGCTAAAATATCACCTAAAATCATTTTGGTTTTCCTTAAATAAATTCACCTTTCGCTTTTAATTATAAAAAATAAAACCCTTAAAACTTTTTTTCTAAAAATAATTATTCTTTTTTTAAAATATTTAATAAGACTTATAAAACCACTTTAAGCTTGCTTAAAACGCATACGTTGATTTTAATTGATTAAAATAAAACTCATGTTTTAATTTTAAGAGAAAAGTTAAAACCTTTTAAGGATTGATACTATTTATCTATTCTAACAGATAGGCGATCCCCTATGCACTCATTACCAGTTGACGCTAAATCAGCAAAACATTTTGCATCGAATCCTTTAAGTGATTGGGCAATAGGACTTGTCAAAGCTGATGCGGTGAATAACCACCTTAGTTTTGATGCTAACTGCAACCTTCAGTTAAGCACCGTTTTTGATTTTATTGCGATTGCGGATACCGAAGCAGAAGACTTTGAATCGCTGTTTTTAAAAGAGTTTGGTGAGGATTTCACACCATTAAGTCACCTTGAATATGAATCAGTGAATAGCTTGGCTGAAATGATTACATCGCAATATGACACGGCGATCGAAACCATTAGACACATCATTATTGAACGTGAATTGAACTAAGGATCTGGGCGCATGAAAAAGCTTGTACTTGCCATTGAGTCAGGGCGTATTACTGACGGAGAAGTTTTATTTTCACAGTTGAATCAGCTTAAATCTGGTCAAATACCCGATATGGTAAGTAGACAGCAATTTGCTGAATTGTCTGAAATGGTCAATGCCTACCAGGATGTATGGATGGATGAACCAGTAGCTTTTTTTCAGCCTATCCAAGACTTTTTAAAAGCGATTGATTTAGAAGTCTACAATGATTTCAGCACTGATTTTGACTTGTGGTACTACTACGAAGCACCAGAGCAAAAATACGAAGCAACAGTAGCAACTAAACCATTATTCACGGCACCAAAACTCACCGCTACTGGTGAAGTCTACAACTGTCTATTGACCGTTGAACAAGCTCAAAACTATCTAAATAAGGCAATTCAATTTGCTCGTGACCATAACATGCCAGTGCCAAAGTCATGTAATGAACCGTTTATCGTCACAGATGGTTTAGAGGTTGGATCTGAGTTGATCTACTCAGGCGTAGGCACAGATAAAGCCGTATATACGGCAATACAGCTCATACAAGAGGCAATACTCAATAATGCTGGTAAAGAGCATGTGTTATGCCTAAGACGTTTTTCAAACAGCTTAAAACCATTGTTAAAGTCTGCATTAGGTAAGGAAGTTTACTTAACCAATTGCACACTAGGGAAGCTGGCAGATCTTCTTGATCGCCCTGAAACATGGTCAGAGTTCACAGAACACTTTAAACAAAACTAATCAAGCTCATGGCTTAAAACTTGGAGATACGACAATGCAACTACATAATTTGAATCCTGGTACCGATAAAATTCGCCACATTCTGAAAACCGAGAGTGCTACATATAACGGCGTTCCGTCATGCGTAATCAATATCATTGGGCAAGCAAAAAAGACTGTTCCCAACTTTATTGAAGTGATTTTTGTTGAGGTTGTATTGTTTCATCCCAAAGATGGTGAAGTATACGAAATTGAAGTGAGTGCACCGTTACAGGTTGAGCCTGTTGCCGAAGCTCACCGCATTGGAATGTTCAATCCAAGCGAAGCCAGAGCGCTTATTGAGGGTGAAGTGCTGGATGTAGCAATCAACCTACAACGCAAGGCAATTGAGGGAATGATAGAATATGATTTGCTCTCACTAGACGGCCTGGAGAAGTTCAACGCATGGAATGGGATCTCACCTGAAAGCCTATTGCTTGAAAGCTTTGAATGCGTGACCGAATACAATGGACTTCACAGCACACACTTTATGGCCAGCAAGGTGCAGCAAAAAGTAAACAAGTACCTTAAAAGAGATTTGTTCTAATCAGATCCATAAAAAAAGAGAGGTTTGCCCTCTCTTTTTTTTGGCCATAGATTTATGGCCGTAAGCGGTGTTTTTTAATTGATTAAAGTTGTCGCACGTATATGTTCTGAACGCTCATTTGATTTTTTCATTTAACAATATACTCATTACAGATTTTTATATCATTGGTATTTGTTCGATCAGTTGAGAACATAACAAAATGTTGTTTTTTCATAAGCATATCGACATCATCCTTTAAGCTTTTTACAAGCAAGAAATATTCAAAACCATTTAATCGACCATCACGGCACACTTCTTTTTTGGTCAGCATTGTATTAATGCTATTGAAGCCCTCATTGCTTTCTTGCAAGCCTTTTAATTGAGATGAATAATCATGTTGTACTTTGGCTGGAACAGGAAATACAAAATAGAACAACAGTAGGTAGACCGTGACAGTTCCAATGAGTAGAGGTAATGCAGTTTTGCTATGAATCGGCAATTTTCTATAAATGTAATAGGTAGGAGCCACAGCTAAGTACATAAGCAGTAGCGGAAAGAACCAGACGGCATACATCACTCTTGAGTAGCTATCCCCCATTCCATGAAAGACCAAAGCCAAAACAACAACACTGGCTAACATAGCCAGTGGTATTAAAAGGAGTTTTAAAGGTTGAGCCATAAACACCTGAAGCATTAAAAAGGAATGACTATCGAATTAATTTCATTAAAGAAACTGTAATCCAGTAGCTTATTGATGTTAGTAGATTTGCCCTTTTGTATCGTGCAGCAACCCACATTCAGATCTTGAAAATGAGGCAATAACGCACCAATACTGTTTGAATCAACATAAAAGACATCACGTTTAATTGAGAACGTCACTTTAGCTTTACGGTTATTGTCATTTAGCTTTACATGAAGTTCTTTGTTCTCATTTTTAAGAGAAGTAGAAAGGATTTTACAGTCTTGTTGAATACGCTGGTGAATAGCAACAACAAGGTCACTATAAGAGCTTGCATAAACGAATAGCTTGTCAGTTAAGACTTCTACACAACCGTTGTTATATTCAAAATCTAAATCAATCATTACGCATTTCATTAAAGCCATTTCCACTACTCCAAGTTTTAAGCGTTGTGCTTATTTAATTTAATTATAGTGGAAAAGTTAGCTTATAAATTTTTAAAAAAAATTAATGACCATGGTTTTTATTAAAATATCTATATAGACAATTAAGCTAATTAAGTGGGCAATTATGAATATGTTGGTAAATATAAAAAGAGAAGTGCAAGCATCTGAATTAGACTTTGTTGAAGTCGAAAAGCTAATTTTGCAATGCGAAAAAGCAAAATCGTCAATAAAGGTCATTTATGAAGCCATCAAAGATATTGAACTTGATGCTTATCAGATTGTGAGTGCAATCACTCGAAAATCATATTCATCATCATTCAACACTGAAGAATCTGCTTTAAAACAAATATCATCATGCTTCTGGAGGAAGTTAACTGAGATCATCAATCTTAGAAACTTCATATCTGAAAAAGAATATGATGCGTTGCAAGATAAAATTGTTCGCCATGAAATTGAAGATTTCACGATGGATAATGTGAATGTATTCTTAGAATCTATCTGGTCTACACGCCACATGGCATATGCACGTAAAGTTGATTCCTTGTTTAGCCAATTATCAAGCAAATACAAAACCAATCTTGGTGCTGGTATTAACCCGTGCGTGATCATTCATCACAATAGCTACCATTCTTATTGCAGAAGAGATAATTTAGTGGAAGAAGTACGCTTTATAGCAAGGCAGTTATTTGGCAAGCCTTTAGACCACACCAGATTAGATAAACTCAGGTTACACCGTGGTATCTGGCATAGCATTGATGATAATTTATTACGCATTAAGATCTACGAAAACGGTAACTGTCATATCTTGTTTAATCAATGCGTAGTTGATCGCATTAACCAGGTATTAAACCTGTTATATCCGAATCAAATTGGCATAGATCCAAATGTAAAACACAAACGCCGTGCGTATGATGAACCTATTTTGTAAAGCACATTAAAAAACCCTCAAAAACTATTGAGGGTTTTTTTAGCTATATACGGCACCAGTTTTGCGATCGTGCCACTTTCATTTGTTTTTTATCCAAACCACTAAAGCGATACCCCCTTTTGGTTTGTTGCTGTAAGCCACATTGCAATAAGATCGTGTTCTGGTGTATCAGCAAGCACCGTCACGTTATAGCCACCGCTAAACTGGTGTAATTCAGCACAGTGCTCAACATCAGACGCCGTGAGTACCAATTCAACATCAAAATATTGAATCACTTTAAGTACCTGGTACTTAGCTTTAAAGAATCCGTTGTTTTCAGCAAATTTCATCGCTTCAGTAATGGTGATGTTTTCAAGCACAAGACGGTCTTGAGCTGGTTTATCTTCATATGTTTTACAACTTAACAATGATGCGTTTTCATCAACGATATAAAGGTTGGCACATAACGCACGTTGCTTGATATGTTCGATTTTATATTCATGGTGATTCATATTTAGGATACTACGATCTAATAACAACAAGGCTAATATAAAAGCTTATTTTCAATAAAAAACACATCATAATACCCCCTTGCCTTTTAACCACAAAAATATTGAAGTTATTATTTAGAAGCAATTAATAGAAAAATAAACAAATCTTTTTTAAACAAGCTACTAATAAAAATATCTCCATCGAAAATAAAGTATAAAAATTCAAAAACCATTTAATAAAGTATCAATAGAGTTAAAATACATATAGCTTACTTTTAATTTTAAAGAGGAATACAAGAAATAATTTCTTGTATTCCTGTTATAAGATTGGGAGAACCAAGTTGATAATTTCACCCATTTCTTTGGATCTATTAATTTAAGTTTCGACTTTACTTATTTGAGCTTAGCCATTTGGTCGAGTCACAATCGGGAAAATTGAATCTGGACGTTTAAACATTGCAAAGAATTTTCCAATTTTCAGTGGATTACCTTTGACTTTACTGTCTTTAGAAAGCAGGACTTTTACCCCTTCTATTTGACCTGTAATCATTTTTAGATATAAGGGCTTGGTTAAGGTTAATGTAGGGCAATCCAATGCCAAATCTTTACTTTCATCATAACGCTTAAACTGCATGACTGAGTTTTCAACCCATAATGAAAAATGCTCTTTGGTATCCGACAAAACCAGATTGATACACTGGTTTTCATTTTTTAAATTTTCCACATCTAAATTTGTCGCCATAGCTTCAAGAAATCTTTCAGTTGGTGTATGAATCAATAAATCACTCGGATCAGAAGTATTTTGTAGGGGTACATTATTTTGTAGCTCTTGAGCGCCCACCAAAAAGAAATTACGCCAAGTTGAAGCCTCAGCAGCATAGCCCAATTGACGATAAGTATTCGCCAATAAGTCTTTTGCTTGTTGGTTTTGAGGGTTATTCAACACAATATGTTTTAAAATCTCGGCAGCCCATCTATAGTCAGCTTGAGCGTAGGCATCCCGCGCATTTTTCAATGCATTGTTCTCCCCACCTGCTAACTCAATATATTTTTTTGCAACAGCTTTAGGGGGTAATGGATCTAAATTGGAAGGATGGGCATCGAACCATCCCATATAATATTGGTATACTGCTTTTACATTATGTTTTAGGGTTCCATAATAGCCATGAGCATATAGTTTTTGATCAAGTGCCGCTGGAAGCTTAATTTTTTCGGCAATTTCAGCGCCATTAAAACCAGAGTTCATATATCTCACCGTCTGATCATGCGTGAACTTATAAACATCTCGCTGGGTTTTAATAAAATCTTGAATATTGTCATTGCCCCAGACAGGCCAATGATGCTGTGCAATCAATACATCGGATGCTTTGGCATGCTGCATTGCTTGGTCTAGATAGCCCACCCATTTTAAGGCATCACGGACTTTAGCACCCCGAAGGGTATAAAGATTATGCATGGTATGAGATAGAATTTCTGCGCCGTTATAAAGTTTCAATGATGGGATAGAGAACGTTAATTCTGCTGGTGCTTCTGAACCCGGCACGTTATAAAACACAAAATCCAAGCCATCAACCGTCATTTTCTGTTCTGGTTGAGTGATCAGTTGTGTAGGCTCAAGGATGCCCATTTTTCCCACAGCAACAGCCTTACCTAAACCTGTATCCACCAATCCTTCCGCATTTTTAGGTAGAAAAGTTCCATACATATAAGTCGCACGACGTATCATGGCTGAACCTGCCATCACATTTTCACTGGTCGCTTCTTCCATAAAGCCTTTTGGCGCAATAATTGGAGTTTTTCTAGCGTTAATTTCTTCGCTAGAAAGAACGCCTAATGCACCACCAAAATGATCGATATGGCTATGGGTAAAGATAATGGCTGAAATTTTTTGCTCACCTAAATGCTGTCTAGCAAATTTAAGTGCTGCTTCAGCCGTTTCTTTAGAGGTTAATGTATCCACAATAATCCAGCCAGTATCACCCTGAATGATGGTCATATTTGCCAAATCAAAACCACGAATTTGCCAAACTCGATCTGTTACTTTAAATAGCCCAACATTGTTGTTTAATTTTGCTTGTCGCCATAGAGTGGGATTAACGGTATTTGGTGCTTGATCTTGTAAAAAACTAAATGCATCAAAATCCCAGATAACATTGCCTTTCTCACTTTTAATTTGACCTGTTGGCTTGGCAATAAAGCCCTTTTGAGCCTGATTAAACTCAGTCATATCCTCTAAGTTATACTTCGCCTTATATGTATTATTTGATTCAATGACCGCTTTTTCTACTACAGTATTTGCTGCAAAAACAGAAAATGGCAGAATAAGCATCAATGAAACTGTTAAAAACTTAATTTTCATCTTCTTTCCTTTTTTTAAATAGAGGTGGTCCCACATGTTTGAACAACTAAAAGCTTATTTATAAGTGATACTCTGCTCTAGTTAAGCTACCTTATTTTGTTGTGGTAGCTGGTCATAGTAAAACTCATCTGGAGTCATTTTGTCCAGACTCGAATGAGGTC
>NZ_JBSXNI010000013.1:0-10101 GCF_056857555.1 Acinetobacter sp. L-24
ACATCAGGTGGCCGTCGATGCCTGTATCCATGCACCGCATACTGGATCCGGCAGCGATGAACGCAATTATCACGCCCATATCCTGATGAGCACTCGCAAGCTCACTCCCGAAGGCTTCACGGATAAAACCCGGGAACTGGATCAGAAACACAGTGGAGAAATCGAACACTGGCGCGAACACTTTGCCGATATCTGCAATATGCACCTCGACACGGCCGGATACACCGCCCGAGTCGACCACCGCAGCTACAAAGACCAGGAGAATGGTCTGGAAGCCACCCTGCACGAAGGGCCGAAAGTCACCGAACTGCGCCGAAAAGGGATTGAGACCGAAATCAGCCGAAGCAATGATGAAATCAAACAGAGAAATCAGGCCCAGCTACAATACGGCAAAAATATGGATCTGCTGATTGCTGAAAATGAGATCAAACTCAGTACACTTAAAACTGAACAGCAGATCCAAATCAAAAATAGCGCTAAAACACCACCAATTGACGAAAAAGCCCTATTCGAGGAAAAACAGAGGGAAACCCTTGGCAAAGTGCTAAAACGCGAAATCAGCGCAAAAGACGCGAATCTAGACCTGGATTTCATGCAGCAGCATCTAGAGAAGGCCGAAAAGACCCTGAGCAAGCAACACAAACATCAAAACGAGTTCAATCAGCAGCTCGCCCAGGAGATCGTGAAAAACGGACTCAAGCAAAGTCATGACAAATTACAAAGCCTGGTCGATCAACACAACGAATTAACCCAGAACAAACCCTTACTGTTTGGAAAAAAAGCCTGGGAAGCCCAACGTGACGAGATTTACCAGGAACACAAAAAGCTGAAAGGTCAGCATGAACACCAGAAAAAACATGGTGTGAAGGACTTATTAGACAATGAAAAGTTCAAAGAACATGCCTGGAAGCAGTACCAACAACAACATCCGGCCAAAGCCAAGCAATACCAGACTCTATACCCATCCTATCAAGTCATTAAAAAATGTGTGGATGAGATTAAAGCAGAACAACAGATGAAACTCAGACAAGAACAACAGCTCAAAGCACAGCAACATGCGCCTAGAATGAAATCTCGGGGCATGAGTCGATAAACAGAGCGAGTGTCTACGAGCGAACTGAGAAAATTTGCCCTTTCCTTTCCCTGATTACAAGCTCCCTATCCATTAATCACCTGCATCGCAGAGCATCCCGAATGGGTGCGAACTTTCCAAGTTTGATTGCTAAATCGAGCGCAGCGAGTAAAAAAGCTGATGAGCGAAGCGAATTCCGAGTTGCTTTTGATCTTGCTTTTGCTTTTTCTCAAATTCACGAAAATATGAACCAAAAATTGCCCCGACGAATCGAGCGAAAGCGAGATTCAATAGAGTTTGAGCGAAGCGAAAACCGAGGGCAATTTTTCAAATTTCCTTTTTTAATTATTTTTAAATCTTTTAAATCTTTTCAGCCCTCTGTATGCCTTTAATAGCAATGGTTTTAGCATTTAAATATGACGGATTGACTACTAACTATGACGGATTGACTACTTAACTATGACGGATTGACTACTAACTATGACAAGTATATATTTGTCATATATTAAAAATTAAATGGTTTTATTTTGGATAAGAATCAAGTTGTAAAATCAAATCAAGTTATAGAAGCTTCATATCAATTAAGTGCCGTAGAGCAACGTATTGTCTTAGCAGCCATTTCACGTATTCCAAAGAATCAACCCATCACAGATGATGAGTTATACCCAGTGAGTGTTAATGAATTACAGCTCCTAGGAGTACACGAAAAAACAGCCTATAGAGATTTAAAAGAAGGGATTAATAGACTTTATGAAAGATCTATCAACCTTTCTGTGGACGATAAATCTATTAAAATGAGATGGGTACAAGAGGTGCAGTTTTTAGATAGTCAAAGTGTCATTGGTATTCGCTTTTCAAAACCAATTTTGCCCTTTATATCAAACCTCAGTAGAGAGTTTACGAAATATGCTCTATCTGATATTGCAGGTATCAACAGTGGGTACGGTATCCGTATTTATGAGTTACTAGTGCAATACAGACAAATAGGTAAGCGTGAAATCTCTGTTGATACTCTAAGAACCATGCTGGAACTAGGTAAAAAGTATCCGTTATTTGCTGATTTTAAAAAAAGAGTAATTGATACTGCTGTAGATCAAATAAATGAATACAGCCCTTTACGTGTGACTTATGAGCAGAAAAAAACAGGTCGTAAAGTTACTCACATTACTTTTTCTTTTAAAGAAAAAACAAGAAGTATTGGTCAGGAAAGTAAAGACATACCGAAAGAGTTCTATAAGTTAACAGATGCTCAGATAAATATGTTTGGTAATCAACTATCACGTCTACATGAACTATCTCATTTAGCACTTGAGGGTGAGAGCTATGAAATATTAGCTTCAAAAATCAAAGAAAAATTGAGAGATCCAAAACAACAGAAGCCGTTTTTACCTTACTTACGGAACTTAGGCTTCAAACCTTGAGTGTATTGAAGAATACACTTATTGTATTCAACAATACGTATCTTAAATACACAGTAATACACTATGAAAACAAGTACAAAATACAGTGTTAGTGATGCTGCCACACTGTATAAAAAATCTAGAGCGACACTTTATAAAGATATAAAAAATGGGGTATTAAGCCGTGATCATGATGGCTTTATAGACTTTTCAGAGTTATTAAGAGTATATGGTGAACCGTTTAGTGGCAAACAGTCAAAACGTATTGATACACCTCAAATACAAAACCTAGATACACCTGAATACACTGATAAAACAGTTATAGAATTAAAAAATCAAATCGATTTTTTGAAGAAACAATTAGAAAAAGCAGAAGATAGAGAGACTAAAGCTAATGCTCGTATCGATACGCTTCTTACACTAATTGAAATGAAGCCCCTAAAATCCAATATTGATTTAAATAAAGAGAATATTGAAAGTAAGATCTCACCTAACTCAGATGATATAACTACCAATATTCCTTCAAAAAACCTTAAAGAGGACGGATTGACTACTTCAGAGAATAAACGTATCCCTGTTCCAGAACACGTTGAGCCTGAACCTAAGAAGAGAAGCTTCCTGAGCCGTTTTTTCCTTCCCTATGGTTAGCTAGGACTCCAATTTTTTGATGAGCCAATTTCAGTGCAAGCACATGAAATAATGACTCCTCAAAAAACCGGATGATGTTTATTGAAACTGAATAAAACCGTGGAACATTGGTCATTAAGTGATCGTGGAACGTGAAGAATCGACAAAAAAGCCCATTTGAGGGTAAATGGGCTTTTCAATAGTATATAAGAAATTGATTTTTAAAGTAATAAAAAGAGCATTTCGTATAAGGTGTATTATGTTAATTTTAGGAATCATTAATATGATTCTTCATCCCAAAATATGCTCTCATCTACACTTCTTCGATCTCGATTATAAATAATGCCACTCGTATGATTTCTTACTCTTATTCTACGATCTCTCTCAGGTGTTAACTTATTTATTCTGTCACTAATTTCCTTCATTTTATTAAGGAGTAAATTCCTTTCAACCTGTTCTAATTGATCAAAACTTTTAGGTGAAAAATTCTCATCTAAAGATAAGCTTACATAATCAATTTTTAAATCATGGAGTTCATCTTGTAATTTTTTAATTTGTTTATTTCTCAGATTTATCCTGTATTCCCTTGTCAGTTGATAGAAATTATTACTTCTAAATATAATTTCAATAAGTTCATCTAATTTTTTATAGTCGATAGATTCAAGAGTATGGAATTTATCTTCTATTTCAAAATCATATTTGAACCCGAACCAATCCTGAATATAAAGATAGCTGTTTTTTACATAGTTTTTTTGAAGCGTTTCCGAATCATTATTTGTCAAAGAAATATTATCTAGACTCAAATATACATATATACCTTTCTGAGCTAAGCCTTGGATAACTTTTTGTAGTATCTCATCAGCAATTTCCCTATCAACACTTAAACATTCCCACATATAAATATATGTAGCATATGAAATGTTTGATGTTCCTAATTCATATTTAGATAACAACCGTCGATTAAAACCTATCTCTTCCGAAAACTCTGATTGACTCATATTAGCTGATAAAAAAATGTGTCTTGCTATTGAGAAACAAGAACCAAAAACCACATTGAATGAGGCTTTATATTCAAAGTTCATCATTACGTCCTACATATAAGATTCACCTACTATAAAACAAAAAACAAAAAGTCTCAAATGTAATTTAATTAAACCAATTATCACCAATATTAGTATGTTTTTTGATCAATTGATACTTATTTAGATCACTTGTGGTTGATTTAGTTCCTTAAAGAGCTATTATTGAATTACAGACCAACACATCAGGAGACCAAAAATGTGGGATGTATTAATTGATATCGCGGCAGAAGTAGCTAAAGAAGTTGTTAAAGACATTGTGAATAATTAACTGGAAATAAGAGATATGAATATTTTTTCTAATACAAAAAGTCCAATTGAGGTTTTCTTCCCACCGATTCCGCCTATCTTTTTCTAAGATAGAACGGGGGCCCTAGGGGCCCCAATGTTTTAGGGGTATTGGTATGAAATTTAGAAGATTGAAAGCAAAACAGGTTTTAAAACTAGTTACATCTCTTGGTTGGTATTTCGATAGCCAAAAGGGTAGCCATAAGCATTTCAAACATCCTATTAAAAAAGGAAAAATTACCATTCCAGATCATGGTGATCTCGATATAGGAACATTAAGAAGTATTTTTGAACAAGCTGGTATAGGAGCTTATTGAGATAATTATGAAATTAATTATTAGTGCAATTTTTCTATTTTTTTTAATTGGAAGTGGAACTTTATATTTTCTTTCACAACAGAAGTTAATTCTTACGAATCAGCATAAAGAATTAATGATGATGGGAGAATTTTCTAGAGTGAATAAGCTTCAAACAACACAGAAACTTATTCAAGAAGTTAAAAAAGATAAATTAATTAAAGTTCATGAGTTCAATAAAGTAAAAAGGACTTTTACTTCTGAAATGAAAGCATATTTAAAAAAGAATGGGCTAAAGAGCCAAACTTTACATATGAAATACAGAGTAAAAGGATCAACAGAAGCATTTATTTAACATAATGGCGATTATACGAAGTACACCTGTATATTAATATTTAAATCAATAACTTAAAATTTTAGTCATGACTAAGAAAAGGCAAAAAATCGGCTTTTGTAATAAGTTGGTGAGTTTTTAAGCGAATCTGTAACATTTCGCCAGTAAATTTGATTAAAAAACGATCGATTTAGCAATCAGCGCCCATTTCATCGGCTTCTAGGATCCGAAACTATCCCCAATTGCTGTGGATAAAATTTAGGCTATTTTGTACGCTTTGGCTCACATAAAACTCGGCCCTTTGCGGCTATCCAGGATAGGTGAATTTTCCTATGATGAAGTCATAGAGAACAGGATGTTCCAAACAACAAGAATAAGAAAGATCGCACCAGGAGCGTGAGGTAAGACAGGAGTCATACCTAGCAACCCAATATGAGAAACCCCGGCAGGATGCTGGGGTTTTTTATTATCTAATTTTTTAAATCAGGGTTGGATGAGCATCTAGAATGCGGATCAGCGTTGCTGCAGGACCAGTTGGATAGCGACGGCCTTGTTCCCAGTTTTGCAGGGTTCTGGCACTGATATGCAAACGTGCAGCAAATTCAGCTTGGGTTAAGCCTGTCTTCTCACGTACTTCCTTAATATCCGGCAATTCAAGCTCAGTTACCCGGCTTGCTTTCATTTCATTGCGTTTGATGGCACCAGCTTCTTTGATTGAAGCAACCAGATCATCAAATAAGTTGTTATCCATGAAATTGCTCCTTCACTAATTGACGCAAAATAGAGGTCTCTTTGTCTGTCAGGTTATCTTTCGTAGACTTTGGATAAGCCACCAAGAAAAATATCTGATCATCTTCTGTGACCCAGTAATAGATCACACGGATACCGCCACTTTTACCTTTATTACCTTGAGCACAGCGTACTTTACGAATGCCACCGCCATTCTTGATTAAGTCACCTTTATCAGGCTGTACCAAGAGATCTTGCTGGAGCTGACGATACTCTTCATCACTTACAAGCTCTTTGATTTGCTTGGTAAAAATACTGGTTTCAATGAATAGCATAGGTTTAAGTACGTCAATGGCGTATAAGAATTTTAGCAGTTTTAGAGCGAAAAAACGAGAGCTATAGGCTCACGTTTCGCATAATCAGTATTATGTTAATTTTAGGAAAACTTATAATCAGAATAATTAACAGCCACTGTTTTATTGGTAGCTATTAATTATTTAAAGGATTGTAATTTTTACCTATGAGTACTTTGATCTTTTGTTTTCCAAAGAGAGTATAGAATTCCTGTAAACAAGATGATGAACGTGATCGAAAGGGAGACTGGCGGTGGAATTTTTGCTATACCTAATCCATCAGCTATAAAAATTTTTGATCCAATAAAGACTAACAATACTGCTAATGCGTACTTCAAATAATGGAAGCGGTCGACCATTGCTGATAGGGCAAAATATAAAGCACGTAATCCCAAAATTGCGAAAATATTTGAAGTATAAACAATAAATGGATCTGTCGTAATCGCAAAAATCGCAGGAACACTATCTATTGCAAAGATCAGATCTACAAATTCAATCATGATCAAGGCTAGAAAAAGTGGTGTCATAAACCAGGTTAATTGGTTAGTTTTTGGATCAATCTTTTTCACCCAGAACTTCTCTGCATGAAGCTGCTCAGTGACACGAAATCTTTTTTTAATAAAGTTCAAAATAGGAGAATTTCCGACTTCATATTCTTTATCAACACTTAGCCACATTTTTATCCCTGTAAAAATAAGAAAGGCTGCAAATATATAAAGAACCCATGAAAATTGGCTGACCAGTGTTGCGCCCACGCCAATCATGATAGCTCTTAGAAAAATTACACCTATAATTCCCCAAAATAAGACTCTATGCTGATAAATTCTTGGTATCGAGAAATATGAAAAAATCATTGCAATGACAAAGATATTATCCATCGCTAATGATTTTTCAATTACAAAACCGGTTACATAGTTAATCCCTGCCGTGGGTCCGAGATACCACCACACCCATGCGCCGAAAAGTAAACCTAATGTAATATAAAATGCTGATAGTGCTAAGCTTTCTTTAACACCAATCTCTCTTACCTTACGATGAAATACTCCAAGATCTAGAATAAGCAGGACAAGTACAATAAGGATAAAGAAAATCCACATCCAAACAGGTTTATCTAAAAAATTCGAAAATAGAACGTCCATAGTTTTCCCCTGCTTATACTTGTGCTTATATGAGTATGAGAAGATATGCTCATTGTCAATATTTATTACATATAAAGATATATTCAGAATTCATAAATCCCCCCATTTAACATAATGGTGCTTATACGAAACATGTACCAGATGAGCTATTAGATCTATCAGATATTCCTGAAATTACAGACTGAAGTAATGCTATTCGTCATGGGCAATTTTATTGTCCAGTAAAGCAACAAACCTCTGTTCGTCTTGATGCTGATGTACTTGCATGGTTAAAAGCACAAGGGAAAGGCTATCAGACACGCATGAATAAAATTCTGCGTGAAGCAATGTTAAAAGATTTAAAAAATCATTAATAAAAATGGGAGTTTAAGCTCCCATTTTTGATTTTCTAAAAACTTTAGGAAAATTTAAATTAATCTATAATTAGAATAGATTTTTTGATTAATTTCCTCTAATAAATTATTAGCTAGAATAATTTTTTCAGGGCTGTCTAAGCCGTCACAACGAAAAATAAAACTTGAATTTGCTTTCTCAACCGAAATCACATTCAGCCCAACAAAGTATTCATCCAGCTTTTTTAATTCAGAATGGCTAGGTTTGTGCAACAAAGCCATTTGGAGTTAGAAAAGTTCCGAATCCTGATCGGGATTTTTTTAGAAAATTTTTGGCAGTTTCTAAGAATATTGGATCATTTTTTGGTTTTTTTCTTATGGAAAAACCAAGCATGCAGATTTTTTGATTAAAGAAAGAGTGCAGTATTTCTATTTGAAGCTGCAATCTTTGACGCAATTTTGAGTTTAGTGAAGTTTGAATCAGACATTTTTTCTCAATACATGACGATCTCTAATCTTAACTTCAATTAAATGCTCAAATAAAAGAGTAATTATAAATGAGTCCTTGCGATTTAAGTTATTCATCGTCTTTGTGATGATCATTATCGAATAGCTTACAAGTAAAAATTATTGCTAATATGACTAGGCTAGAAGAAATACCAGCATATAAGTTGGCTAAAGTTCCACCAAAAACAACAAGATCTTCTAAAAACAAGATGACTATAACTACAATAGATACATGTAATATAATAACTTTTAGATCATGAAACTTATTAATTGATAGTGTCTTAAGAAAAGAACTATTGTCAAAAATAGCTTGTTGAATAAATAATTTATAAAAACCTGCTGAAATTAAATGAAATGTAATAGCAATTAACGAGACATCGAGGATTTTTAAAAATTTAACAACAACTATTTTTACTTCAAAATTAGTTGCATATATATTTTTTATAATAAAAATTATTGCATCAATTAGAAGATATATAGTTGATAAATATAAAAAAATAGAAGATATTATGCAATTTATAATAACTATAATAACTAAAAATCTACTCTTTTCAAAAAAATTTTGTAGCACTTGATAACATCCCTTAAAATGAGGCTTTGTTGCATAAATATGTAAGCATCTGATTTAAATAAATTTAATTTTGGATCAAAAAATAATCAAAACTTTTAAAATCATATAGTTATGATATCTTTGTGCAACAAAGCCGTCCAGTACTGGAAACTACATCATAACCTCTCTGATTAACTGAATCAGCTAATTGTCCTAAGGTCATCATAGCTACATAAAGTTCCCCAATTCTTCCTGTTAAATGCCTTAATTCTGCAATAGGCATTCCCCAAGAGAGTTCTTTTTCAAACCATTCAATAGATTCACCTAAAGACTTAATAATATCGAATTGGCTCAATGCCATGATTGATTTCCTATCACTTATAAATTAAAGAGCTTACGATCACGTTCATCAGTCAAATACTTGTCCATCTGTGCAATCAATTTTGCCCGGGCCTGTTCATCTTCTTCAGTGATTTTTAGCATACAAGATCCGATTAGAATTTTGCGTCTAGTATCATCTTTACGAGCCTGTTCTTTCTCTTTAGCACGTTCTCTTGCAAGTGCTGCCTGTCTTTGAGCTTTAAGCTGTTTCAGCTTTTCTTCCTGGGCTTTAATTTTGCTGTCTAGTGTTTCAGTAACGCTCATTAATCCAATACCATCATCCTGGGAAACCATCCCTAACATAAGCGCACTTGAATATGCATTCAAGGTGCTATATGTATAGTAATGTTTTCCTCGAAGAGCGCACTTGAATATGCATTCAAGGTGCTATATGTATAGTAATGTTTTCCTCGAAGAGCGCACTTATGCAAACTTCGTGTGCAAGTCCGATTGGGGTCTCCCCAATACCCCGACAACCGTAGGCACGGTTGTATTTCACTACGTGAAAATTTAAAAGCGAAAAATAGGCATGGCGATTTACCACTTTTCAGTCAAAACCGTAGCACGATCCGCAGGACGTTCTGCCACTGCTGCGATTGCATATCGCGCAGGTGAAAAGATCTATTGTGAACGTGAAGGCCGAGAACATGACTACAGCCGAAAAACTGGCGTGGAATATAAAGAAATTTATTTACCCGAAGACGCACCAAAGCATCTAAAAAACAGGGAAAAACTCTGGAACGAAGTTGAACAACGGGAAACCCGAAAAAACTCGACAGTCGCCCGGGAATTTGAAATTGCCTTTCCAAGGGAATTAAATCAGGAACAACGCCTGGCCATGCTCGAAGAACTATGCGCCAGTATCGTGGACAGACATCAGGTGGCCGTCGATGCCTGTATCCATGCACCGCATACTGGATCCGGCAGCGATGAACGCAATTATCACGCCCATATCCTGATGAGCACTCGCAAGCTCACTCCCGAAGGCTTCACGGATAAAACCCGGGAACTGGA
>NZ_JBSXNI010000014.1:0-8852 GCF_056857555.1 Acinetobacter sp. L-24
GTGCATCAGTGCATCAGTGCATCAGTGCATCAGTGCATCAGTGCATCAGTGCATCAGTGCATCAGTGCATCAGTGCATCAGTGCATCAGTGCATCAGTGCATCAGTGCATCAGTGCATCAGTGCATCAGTGCATCAAAACACTTTTTCAAATAATTTCAAGTACTTTTAGCAACTCGGTAGACAGTTGCCACCCCACAACCCACTGCTTTGGCAATCTCATCCTTAGTCATATTGCCAGCCGCTAGCAGTTCTTTTATCCGTTTATGCTTAGCTTCATTGGCTTTCTTACCTGTTGCCTTGTAACCCGAACGCTCTAGGCCTTGCTTAATACGTTCTATACGTTTCTCATTATCCAGCCGAGCCATAGTTGCCAGGAGATCAATCAGCATATTATTGATGAGGTCCAGGATTGAAGTAGTAATGCTGTCACTGGTTTGAATCATTTGGTAGGTAGTTGGAAGATCTGCCACTATTAAGCGAAGTCCCTTTTCTTGGATCCTGCGCTTGAGTTCTTGAAAATCCCGTTGGGTTAGGCGTGATAGACGGTCCACACTTTCAACCAGGAAGGTATCACCTTGGTTTGCTTCTGACAGTAATTTGTTCAATTCAGGCCGATCTAGTTTCGTACCACTATAGTTTTCCACGTACACAATGATTTCACCTAAATTCAAATCTTGGTTTAGATCCTGCAGAATCTGCAAGGCTCTTTGTGCGTCTTGATCTTTGGTCGATGCTCTAAGGTAAATACGTGTATTCATATCTATCATTTATACTTAATTTTATTAGTTCAACGATAATACTATCCTTTGATTATCAAAGTAAGTCTAATGATAGATATTGAATGCTGTTTGGCTTTTTATCATTCAGGTATAGTCAATTGATAGTACAAAACTTAATTGGGAGGGAGTTTATGAAAAAAATTATTGTAGGATTAACCAGTCTTATAACTTTTACGGCTTGTTCACCCCACCCGAAACCTTTGATGATTGCATCTTGAAGCATATGCCCGGTACTCAGGAGAGAGCCGCAGTGACTGCAATATATGATGCCTATCTTAATAGGTTTCCTGAACGACAATAGTTGAAAATATATAAAGAAAGGACCCACCTGAGCTAGCAGGTGGGTCCTTTCTTTATCTTAGAATAAAATCTGCAATCTGAAGAAGATTAGCAATTAAGCCAATCAACTCCAGAGCGTAGAATATAACTACATTCATACATTGCCCTCTTGAGTTGGGGCATTGATATCATGTCCATGATGATGTTTAATGAATATTGATTAACTTTAATTAGTCAATTTGGATTCTCTTCATAGCATATACCAATGCATTGTTGATAATACCTACCCATCTTCCTCCACCGTCCAAAGTTGAGAAGATGGGTAGAGCTTTCAATTTCAGAAATTAGCCCAAAAGATATTACTTGCGAATGTTTTGGTTTCCGGATCTTTACCCAAAGTACTCACTAAAATAACTTTATTTACACCACGCATTTGCCATTTACTTCCTATGTATTTCTATATTTAACTTTATAAGAGTTATGCTTAAATGGCTACCTCTTTACCCGACAAGTGCGTTTATTGTTGTCGCGAAGCATCATCAATCTGCTGTTTATCTAACATTAAAATTAATAATTCAGCCAATTAAGCACATTTTTAATTACCTAATTCAAAAAAACCAACTCATACGTTTGAATTGTTGTTTCATAAGAACACCTCTTTTCATGTGAGACCTAAGTGTGGGTCTTGAGGTGTTCTTGTTTGTTGTGTGATTTCCGAGGGTATGCCCATTTATCATCAAATACAGCCTGGCCTAGACGTCCTAGTATCTAGGCTTATTTAGAGAATGCGCATTATTATGTCTTTATGTAGAAAGCCTTATATATTTTCCTAAGCTAAAAAGCATATTTAATTGTATTTCTTCAATTTACTTGTTCCCCTCCTTGCGTTTTTTCCCATACCCCCTCCGCATTTTTGCGTATACCCCCTATATTTCTTACCGTGTTTATTTACATCATTACTCATAAAGTGTCTATTCTTCAAACTTGTTTCATAAGTTGAATACGTGCGCGCGTAATGGGTGTAACGCCCGTTTCGTTTCATAAAAATAAAAATTTAAATCAATGCCTTATAATTAAGTGTCCGTTTCGTTTTGCGTTTCGTTTTGTTTCGTTTTGCTCCCTTTTTTAATACTAGGAATCTCAAGAAGTTTCTTCTACAGGGCTGTGGGCTTTATTTGATATAGCATCCCCCTCTCCGCATTTTTGCGTACCCCCTTATGATTCTTTCCAGCTTAAATATTTTTAGCTTTTTATAGGGAAGAACTACTTCTTAATTTTGTTCCTATTTTTTATATACGCGCGCGCAATGGGTCAAAAGTTTATTTCGTTTCATGGAAATACCTAATTTAATCAAATTATTATGAAATGCATTCTGTTTCGTTTTGCGTTTCGTTTTGTTTCGTTTCATTCACTGGATCTAACCTTTTAGATCGTGGTGGTCTTGTATGGCCGAAGGAGTTTCCTCTATTAAATTTTTCGGGCAAATCAATTTTTTGATCCAGCTTACATAGATAAGAAGCTCTACAAATCGCATCATCCAATTCTGTTTTCAGGTCATGCCATTTCAACTCATTAAAATTACTAGTAGCCTTAATTGAGGTTTTACTATTTCTCATTTTTAAGAAGCCATAACGCATTGATCTTGCTTCTTTTAGAAACATGAAGGTAGTCGGGTTAAACCATAATGATTCCAAGCCATTTATTCTAGATAAAGCCCTAGTAATCTGAATATTGATTTCATCAAAATGATAGCGGTTATGATCTGTATCAATTACAACCATGAGATGTAAATGCAAATAGGGAACAAAGACATCACTGCTTTTGAAGAGCAGTCTATTTTTCATTTCTACGCTATAGATGAGCTGTAAATCAGGTAATTTACGTTTGCGCTTACCCTCCTTATTACGTATCCGATTCCGTTCACGAAAAAATGAATAAAGCTTTTCCTTAAACCGTTGAACAAATCTATTTGTATCAAATAGATCTTCGTCCTCAATCTCAAGAACATAATGCAACATTATGGGAGTCGCCATGTTTTGAGAGCACCACTCTAAAATTCGAATGGTTTCAATGAGGTTACGACGATCCATTTCACGATTTAAAATCAAATAACCACGGAAAAATTCCAAACCTTTCGGAATAGCATCACAACGCATAAATTTTGGCGACCTAGTTTCAGAGTACAAAGGAGAGATAAAAGTAATTTAAAGCTACAGAAAATGTTACGCCAAATTAAAATTTTTCTAAATTCTCTGGAACCTTATAATTTAAAGGGATACAAAGATAAAAGTAATAAAAAAGTATCTGTTAAATCGTTAAATCGTGTTTTTGATTAGAATTACTATTTCCATTGTAGAGAATTATCAAAAATCTAGTATGGAATTGGTTTTATTTAATTCCTTTCATTCTGAATATTGTCGAGTATATTTATTAGTGTTTATATTTCCTCACCATTTGCTCTAGAATCAATTTTTTTGATGGTCTGATACCCTTTCCACTAATTTTCTTAAAACGCGCTCTAGAGTTGTTAGATTTGCTTTAAGTGAATTTGAGTTTTTTGTTTGTTTCCCTGATTACAAGCTTCCTATCCATTAATCACCTGCATAGCAGAGCATCCCGTATGGGTGCGAACTTTCCAAGTTGACTTCCCAAACCGAGCGTAGCGAGTAAAAAAGTTCATGAGCGAAGCGAATTCCGAGCTGCTTTTGATCTTGTTTTTCTCAAAGTCACGGAAATATTCACCAAAAAATTGCCCCGACGAATCGAGCGAAAGCGAGATTCAATAGAGTTTGAGCATAGCGAAAACCAAGGGCAATTTTTACTTGTTTGGGCTTTTAATTATTTTTAAATCTTTTAAATGCTTTTAAGTAAGCTGTAATCCTTTATTTACAATGGTTCTAGACTTAATAAAACTAGGTTTATCGACCCATAAAACTAGGTTTATCGATCTTAAAACTAGGTTTATCGACCTTAGATTTAGTTGATTTACAAGTCAATTAAAATAGTCTATTGTACGACCTAGTTTAATTATAAATTTATTATTAGAAATGAGTGAATTAATCGTAAAGGATAATGCTTTAATTCAGGCTAGCTATACCTTAGATACAGTTGAACAAAGATTGATTCTATTAGCTATTGCTGAGGCTCGAGAAACAGGACATGGGGTAACTGAAAATAGCCTTCTAGAAGTACATGCAAGTAGCTATATAAATACCTTTAATGTCGAAAAACATACTGCCTATACCGTACTTCGGGATGCATCTAAAAGCTTATTTGATCGCTATGTCACATACCATGATATTAATCCTAAGACTGGTAAGGACCGTAGCTTTCACTGTCGCTGGGTCGACAAAATTGGATATGAACCTCAATCTGGAATCGTTTTCTTACGATTTACACAAGACATTGTTCCACTCATAACTCGACTGGAAGAAAATTTCACAAAATATGAACTGCAGCAGGTTTCAAGGTTAACTAGCTCTTACGCTATTCGGTTATACGAGTTATTAATTCAATGGAGATCTGCCGGTAAAACGCCAATTTTTGATCTATCCATCTTTAGGCAACAACTTGGTGTTGAACCTCATCAATACAAAACTATGAGTAACTTTAAAACGTATGTTTTAGATTTTGCCATTAAGCAAGTAAATGAGCTAACTGATATAACAGCTAAATATGAGCAACATAAGAAAGGACGTTCAATTTCAGGTTTTTCTTTCAGCTTTAAGCAGAAAAAAGTCAGCTCTGAAAAAGTAATTAAAGAACCAGATACCTTAACTCTCTTCTCCAAAATAAGTGATAAACAACGCCATCTCTTTGCCAATAAACTTTCTGAATTACCTGAAATGGGGCGATATTCTGAAGGCACTGAGAGCTACCAACAATTTGCTATACGCATTGCAGAAATGCTCCAGGATTCCGAAAAATTCCAAGAATTATTCCCTTATCTTCAAAAAGTTGGTTTTTAATCTGCCTAAATTTTAAACTTGATCATTTGTCTATTAGACAGTCTAATAGACAATAACTTTTGACAGGTTTAGGCATAGGTTTACAACATGAAAAGCCTTACAGTTCTTGAACTATCCAAGCTTTACAATATTAATAGACAGACGATTTACAATCACATAAACAAAGGAATATTAAGTAAAAATTCTGATAATAAAATCGATTTTGCAGAAGCTATACGTGTTTTTGGTGAGCCCGCAAAAAAACAAGATGTAAAAGAGTCTGTAAAAGTGGACAGTCCAAGTTCGACAGAATTTTTACTGCTTAGACAACAGATAGACATGCTGAAAAATCAGCTAGACGATGCCAAAGAGCGTGAGTCCTTTTATCAAAATCAGATTGAGACAATGCAACGCTTATTGGAAGCACCAAAACCAAAGATCCAAGAGCCTAGCGAACCCGAAACCTCACAATCAGCCCCTATTATAGAAATGAAGGAAGAGGTGATAGTTGTTCCACTTAAACATGACGGATTGACTACTCCAGAGAACAAACGTACCCCTGAACATGTTGAGCCAGAACCTAAAAAGAGGGGCTTCCTGAGCCGTTTTTTCCTTCCTTATGGTTAATCAGGACTCCTGTTTTTTGATGAGCCAATTTAAGTGCAAGTACATGAAATAATGACTCCTCAAAAAACAGGATGATGTTTATTAAAACTGAATAAAATCGTGGAACATTGTTCATTTATTAAGCGTGGAACGTGAACAATCATCAAAAAAGCCCAATCGGTGAGGATTGGGCTTTTCACATCAACATAAACAATTGTTTTTCAAAGAAAATTTTTTGCATTTCGCATAACGCGTATTATGTTAATTTTAGAAATATTGAATAATTAATCATTTATCCCATAAGTACTGAATAAATTAAATACATAGCAACTCCGATCACAGTCGTTGCAAAAATCTTTTGCACTCGATTAGCATCTATCCGATGTATTAAACTGCGCCCAATTAACATCCCCACAATACACGCCATAACGAAAGTGAGCGTGATGGAAACAGGATATTGAAAGCCGTCCAACACGTGGGCAGAAATACTAACCCCACCAATTAGAAAAATAATCATCAAGGAGGTCGCAACGATACTGCGCATATCGAGGTCTGTCACTTTACGTAGTGCTGGAACAATCACAAAACCACCACCCACTCCAAGCAAGCCAGTTAACAAACCTGCCACCATACCAATAATACCGAGAGATAAAGCAGTTTTCATATTCCAGATCAGGCGACCTGTAGTTTGATTAACCTTGCACAGTGCATTTTCATGATCATGGACTTTATTAAAGAATATCCGGTAAGCGACGAGCAGCATCACTAGACTGAATGCTAGGGTTAGCCATACTGGAGATATAATCCCTGCTAGATGCACACCATAACGTGCTGATGGAATGCTGATGAGAGCAATCCAAAGCGCAGCACGATAACGCACTATACGTTTGAATAAACCTTCAAATGTTCCAACCAAGGCGGATAGAGTGACTGCAAGTAGGCCCACAGGGGCAGCCTGTGCTACAGTCCACCCTTGACTCGCCATGAGTGCCGGCACAGCGAGAATACCTCCACCAGCACCTGTTAACCCTAGCAAGCCACCAATGGCCAAGCCTTCCAGTATCAACATCCACATAGCCCACACCCCTCTTTAAATCAAGCAATTCAACAAAAGACAAACCTTGTTGTTTAATGTTGAAACTTATTTATCTGAAATAGTTAAGTGGAAGTTTCAAATAAGAAACTCCATTCTCTTCTGGCTCAGGGAACTGTCCGGCTTTCATGTTGATCTGTATCGAAGGTAAAATTAGTTTTGGCATACTCAAACCCGCATCGCGCTTATTACGCATTTCTACAAATTCAGCTTTGGTCGTACCATGATGAATATGAATATTTCGGTTTTTTTGCGTCTGAAGATCCGTCTCACATACATAGCGATCACGGGTTTGTGGTAAATAGTCATGGCATAGAAATACTCGGGTACTCTCTGGCAGTTCAAACAGGCGCTGTACCGAATCAAAAAGTATTGCTGCACTTCCCCGCGGAAAGTCACAACGTGCCGTACCATAATCCGGCATAAACAAAGTATCCCCGACAAAGACAGCATCACCGATGACATAACTTAAGCAGGCCGGTGTATGTCCGGGGGTGGGAATGTTATATGCTTCGATTGAACCAATCTGAAATTTCTCATCATCTTCAAATAGGTAATCAAATAACTGCTGGGCATTCCATTGCTTAATATCCAAATGATAGATCGCAGCAAAGGTCTCCTGTACCACAGCAATTTTTTGACTCATGGCAATCTTGCCGCCCAATTCAACTTTGAGATACTGCGCTGCGGTCAAGTGATCTGCATGGACATGGGTTTCCAGAATCCACTCGACTGTTAAACCCTGTGCTTTGACATAGGCAATAATCTGATCGGCATGTGTGGTCGAAGTGGTTGCAGATGCAGCATCATAATCCAACACACTGTCAATAATTGCGCATGCCTGAGTTGTAGGATCACTCACCACATAACTAAAAGTATTGGTATCTTCATGAAAAAAATCTTTTACAACAGGGAAATTTGACATCATTAAGCTCCTGCCCACTTACGGTGAATCAACACGCCTACAAGCATTGCGACAATAAAATACAGGACCTGATAATGTCCAAGACCAATCAAAGTAAAACTTGGTGCAGGACATACACCAGCAACTCCCCAACCGATACCAAACAGCAGGCTGCCAATGATTAAGCGTGGGTCAAGTTTTTGACTGGTTGGCAATAAAATAGGTTCGTTAAAAACGGTTTTCGGTGCTGCAGAACGTATGGCTTTTTGAAAGGGAATAAATGCTACGGCAATTGCACCCATCATGACAAAGGCTAGACTGGCATCCCAGTCACCAAACAGATCTAGGAAATCCAGCACTTTTTCTGGATTCGACATACCTGATACCATCAGCCCCACAGAAAACAAACCGCCAAAAATAAAAGCGAGAAAATTTTTCATTTAGAAAGCTCCTGTGATATGGCGAATCATATAAACAGTGACAAAACCAGCAAACATGAAACTCATGGTGGCCACGATGGAACGTTTAGACAAACGACTCATCCCGCAAATGCCGTGACCGCTGGTACAACCTGAACCTAAGCGTGTACCAAAGCCAACCAAGAGACCCGCAACCACCATCATCAGCGGACTCGCATTCAATTCAATTTCTGGCTGAACAAACAGTCCATAGATAAATGGCACCGTGATTAAGCCCAACAGAAACCAAATTGCAGGTGTTTTAAACATCGTTGCAGGGTTCAGCACCTGTTCGATTAAACCACTGATTCCAGCGATACGACCATGCACATAAAGATAGCCGACCACGGCTACGCCAAGAAGCAATCCGCCTAAAAATGCGATCAGAAAATCATGCATAGTAAATATACCCACTTACAATATATTTTTATATATTATATAATAATTCTAATTATTCAAGTAGAAGATCTTAATTTTTTTATCTCATTATTAGGACGCATTCATGAACACTACTCAGTTAAAAACGCGAATAGACTTCTCACAAGTTGATCTTGTTAGTGATTGTCTAAAAGTTTTATCAAACCCAGATCGTCTTAAAATTCTATGTGTTTTGGTGGAAGGTGAACTCAATGTGCAGCAAATTGAAATACGCACTAATATCTACCAACCCACCTTGTCACAACAACTAACAGTTTTAAGAAACAATCAGATCGTATCGACACGACGGGAGGGTAAACAGATTTTTTATCAATTAAGCGATATGCGCGTGTTAAAAATCATGCAGA
>NZ_JBSXNI010000015.1:0-13378 GCF_056857555.1 Acinetobacter sp. L-24
AATGCCATATTTACAATACCAGCGCACAGCCCAAAGAATGATTTCGCCCTGAAAATGCCGACCATGGAAAGGATTCATATGCTGCACCTTTAGCTAAAACAGTCTTCAGCTTACCATTCGTGGTTATTTGCAACAGTGCCGTTTAAAGTGCGTGTGATAAATAGAAGTGTAATACAGGAAAATGGTAAGGTTTATCAGCCTAGTCATCTGTCCATTATGTAGAAAGAGCAGCACTTTAATGTTTATGCTGTTCCAATGTATTACATTCCGTACTTTCTATTTGTAACGTAATTTCAGTAATATTATGATTATGTTTTAGAACTTCTAAGGCCTTTTGATAGAGTTGATCTGTATTGCTATTCGGAGCAACCAAATGAGCAGTTAAATGAATATTTTTTGAGGATATAGCCCAGACTTTCAACTGATGAATCCCTTCAACGCCCTCTAGCTTCAATAAATCATTTCTTAACGACTCAATATCAATCTCATCAGGAACTCCTTCAAGCAGAATATTAATACTTTGTTTTAATAAAATCCAAGTTCGAGGTAAGACCCAGAAGCCAATTAACACAGCGATTACGGTATCAACCCACATCCACTGGGTAAAATAAATAACTATTCCTCCGATAATCACGCCTATCGATCCTAGAGCATCACTAAGAACTTCTAAATATGCACCTTTTATATTTAGACTTCCTTCAGCACTAGCAGAAAGGATTTTCATTGAAATCAAATTTACGACCAAACCAATGACCGCGACAATCATCATTTCAACACTTTGAATTTCAGCAGGGTTCGTAAAACGTTGATAAGCTTCATATACAATATATATTGCTACCACAAAAAGCATCACCGCATTAAACAGAGCCGCTAAAATTTCAAATCGCTGATAGCCAAAAGTTCTTTTATCATCTGCGGCTTTTTTACCAATTTTGATAGCGGCAAGAGCAATAGCTAAAGCGGCTACATCAGTAAACATATGAGCTGCATCAGATAACAAAGCCAAACTTTGGGTAATAAAAGCAGCGACAACTTCTACTATTAAAAAAGTAGTCGTTAAACCTAAGGCAACCATTAACTTCTTACTATTTTCTTCAGTAACAACCGCATGGCTATGATCATGATGTTCTGACATAAAATATTTTCCTTATTCTATTTATGATGAGCAGAGATATTGGATAACAGCCAATATCTCTGCTGTAAATCGACTAATCTATTGGATTAAGAAACTTTCTTTTCATTCATCCAGCGGTACAGTACGGGCAATAAAACCAATGTAAGCAGGGTAGAGGAGATAATTCCTCCAATAACCACTGTTGCTAAAGGTCTCTGTACTTCTGCCCCAGTTCCGGTTGCCAAAGCCATCGGGACAAACCCAAGGGACGCCACACAAGCGGTCATCAGCACAGGTCTAAGACGCAAAATTGCACCCTGCCACGTTGCATAATAAAGGTCATATTGTTGTCGCAACTCTTTGATAAAGGTGAGCATGACTAAGCCATTCAGTACAGCCACCCCCGATAGTGCAATGAAGCCAACCCCTGCTGACATGGATAATGGAATGTCACGCAACCACAACGCGATTAAGCCTCCACATAAGGCAAACGGTACACCACTAAAGACCAGTAAGCTTTCTTTGATATTATGGAATACAGCCATCAATAAAATAAAGATCGTCAACAATGCGAGCGGAACCACCAATTGCATACGCGCTTTTGCAGACATCAGATTTTGAAATTGACCGCCATAATCTATCCAATAACCGCTTGGTAATTCCTGTTTGGATAACGTGCTCTGAAGCTCTGTTACGAATGAGCCTAAATCACGTCCTTCTACATTTGCAGTAATAACCACTCGACGTTTACCATTTTCACGGCTGACCTGATTAATACCCAGGATATTTTCAACGCGTGCCACATCTTGCAGTTGGACTAAACCACCATTCGGCAATTGAATAGGAAGTAGCGCTAACTGTTCAGGACTACGCTGGGATTCATCTAGACGGATGACAAAATCAAAACGCTTGTCTCCCTGTAAAATTGTTCCAACATTCTGGCCACCGACACTTGTAGCTACCAGATCCTGAATTGCTCTTACCGACAAGCCATATTGTGCAGCTCTGGACTTATCCACCTCTACATTCAACAAGGGTAAGCCACTGGTCTGTTCTACATTAACGGCTGTCGCGCCTGAAATTGAGTTAATTTTTTGAGAAATTTTATTCGCTTCGCGATTTAGAATCTCCATGTCATCACCAAATAATTTGACACCCACATCACTTCGCACCCCTGAAATTAACTCGTTAAAGCGCAGTTCAATGGGTTGCGAGAACTCACTGTTATTTCCCGGCAATGTCGCTAAGAAAGTAATCATTCTTTGGCGAAGCTCATCAATCGTTTGTTTTGGATCAGGCCATTCATCATGAGGTTTTAACAGTACCACGCCATCTGAAATGTTGGGTGGCATAACATCTGTGGCCACTTCTGCTGTACCGGTACGGGCAAAGATCGCTTTAATTTCAGGAAATTCTTTCAACAGTAACTTTTCAGTATTTTCCTGCATTCTCAGTGACTGTTCTAACCCTGTACTTGGGGAACGCATTTGCTGAACAGCAAAATCACCTTCACCCAGTTGAGGTGCAAACTCGCTACCTGTTTGAGTGGCTAGCACGCCCGTAAGCACTAAAATACAGGCAGCCACAATAGTCACAAATAAACGAAGCTCATAGGCTTTATCTAAAAGCAGTTCATATTTGGTTTTAAGCCAATGCATCCAGCGACTTTCGGTTTCCTTGACTTCTCCAGTGACAAATAGGGCAACTGCGGCTGGCACAAAAGTGACAGATAAAATCATGGCCCCAATTAAAGCCAGTACAACAGTCATTGCCATAGGATGGAAAAGTTTGGCTTCTACACCCGTCAGGGTAAAGATAGGTAGATAAACCACCAAAATAATTAACTGTCCAAAAATCAGAGGACGACGCGCCTGTTTTGCAGCCAAGAAGACTTCTTTAAATCTTTCAGAACGGCTAAGTAAACCACCTTTCAGCTTCTGAGCTTCTGCTAGCCGACGGATACAGTTTTCTACAATAACCACTGCACCATCAATAATAATACCGAAGTCCAGTGCCCCTAAACTCATCAGATTTGCACTAATCTTCTGCTCTGCCATTCCCGTCAAGGTAAACAGCATTGACAGTGGAATAACGCAAGCCGTGATCAGCGCAGCACGGAAATTACCTAGAAAGAGAAATAAAATAACAATGACGAGGATTGCACCCTCAATCAAATTTTTCTGAACGGTTTTGATCGCCCGATCAACCAAATGCGTACGGTCATACACAGTCTCAATCACCACACCTTTAGGTAGCGATTGCTGGATCGATTGCACCTTTTCATCAATGGCTTGAGCAACGGTACGGCTATTTTCTCCCATCATCATCATGGCAATACCCAATACAGTTTCTTCACCATTATAGGTTGCAGCCCCTGTTCTTAAGTCATGACCAATTGAGACATTGGCGACATCTGCCACCCGAATCGGATAGCCGTTTTTATTGGCAATACTGATGTTCTGGATATCTTCAATCGTGTTTAAAGTGCCGGGAACACGAACCGTTAGCTGTTGTCCATTTTTCTCAATATAGCCAGCACCACGGTTTTCATTATTCTCTGTTAAGGCAGTTTGTAAATCAGACAAAGGAATTTGCAATTGTTGCAATCGGTTCAGATCAGGGGCAACCACATAGGTTTTATTAAAGCCACCGATACTGTTGATCTCAGCAACGCCTTTTACGCGCTGTAATTGCGGTCTTACAATCCAATCCTGAATTTCACGTAAATCCATCGCCGAATAAGGGGTTCCATCCGGCTTTTTAGCATTTGGTTCGGCTTTAATCACCCATTGATAGATTTCACCTAAACCTGTCGAAATAGGCGACATGTTAGGTTGCACATCTTCAGGCATTTCTCCCATTGCTTCTTGCAAGCGCTGGTTGATAAGCTGTCTGGCCCAGTAAATATCCGTGCCATCTTCAAAAATGATGGTCACTTGCGATAAGCCGTAGCGTGAAATCGAACGGGTTTGTTCCATTTTCGGCATGCCTGACATGGCATTCTCGATTGGATATGTAATCCGCTGTTCCATTTCTAAAGCCGTAAAACCATTGGCTGAAGTGTTAATCTGCACCTGAGTATTGGTAATATCTGGTACAGCATCAATCGGTAACTTTTGATAACTATAAATACCAATAGCAATCCAGGCTGCAATAAACAGCATAATCCAAATGGCGTTATGGATAGAAAACTGGATCAGCCGATCAAACAGCCCTTCAGGTTTTACCGATTCGTGGTCTGGAATGTGAGGGCTTTTAGTGCTCATGTGAAGCCTCTCCTTTTTCCATCTCAGATTTCAGTAAGAAACTGCCTTGAGCTGCATATTTTTGTCCCTGATTAAGCCCATTTACCACTTCAATCCACTGGCTATCCCCAGACGATTGCCCTAATTTCACCGGTTGCGGACTGAATTCAACTTTTTGTCCATGCTGAGTGGCGACAAAAACCACATCTTTTCCATCGACATTCTGAACTGCGGACTTAAGTACCCGTAATGCGGTACTTTCACTCCGTTGTTGCAACTGTACGTTCACCATCAAGTTTGGACGTAATTCGGTTGCATTCGATTCAACTTTTGCTCGCACCTGAAGACGGCCTGTTTGAATATCCGCTTCAGTATTTAAAGTCTGAATAACAGCCTGATAGACCTTTTCCGTTTGCAAGGATTTAAATTCGATCTTTTGATTCGGGGCTAAGCCCATAATTTCAGAATTTGGAACAATAAACTCAAGCCAGAGTTGATCTAACCGGTCTATCGTAAAGAGTTGATCGGCTAACTGAACATTTTCCCCGAGAACCAAATCCTTTTTACTGATCACGCCAGAAATGGGAGCTTTCAAAATATAGCGTCCGTTACTGGCATTCACTGCACCAAATGCACTTAAACGTGATTGGGCCGCTTGAACCTGAATTTGTGCCCGTTTATAGCTGTTATAAGCACGTTGATAGTCCTGTTTTGCTGAGATACCCTGTGACCACAATTGACGCTCACGCTCAAAGTCTTGTTTCGCCAGTTCCAGATTGGTTTGTTCAATTTTAAGATTGGCCTGCTGATCAACTAGATCAGGAACAAGCAATGTAGCCAAAGGCTGCCCTTTCTGAACTTTTTGGCCGAGTTCTACATAAACATTTTCTACATGACCGCTAAAACTCGGTGAGACATGCGCTTGCTGATCCGTATTCACATTCAGTTTGGCAGGATAAGAACTTAATTTAACCACCGGACCTTGATCGACCGCTGATAACTGTATGCCCTGTTCCACCAGTTGCTTGGCCGTCAGGCTCACGCCTTCTGCATGCTCTTCGGTTTCACCGCCATGTTCTTCACTTCCATGTTCCTCTGCGCCTTCTTCCTCTGCATGTTCATCTGATGTTTCAGATTTATTCTTACCCGACAAGATCAAGAAAATACTGAGGAGTACGGTTGCGCCGATGACAAAACCAATCAGTAGAGGTTGAGAGATTTTTCCGCTCTGTTTTTTTAAGCTGTTTTTAAGATCGAACATGTTAATTTCCCCCACCAATGACAGGCATGGCCTGTATGTCTTGCCATAAGTTTTGATTGATTTGTGCAATAGCATCTTTCGACATGACTTCACTTGGGCTAATGCCTAAGCTCAAACTTTCTGCTTCAATGGCCTTTTGCCAGCCCTCCCGTAACAACTGGACTTTACGTAGACGGATGTCTTGTAATTGAAGCGTGGCTTGCTGAACATCGGTTAAAGCAAACTTTCCTGCCAGAAAACCTTGTAAAGTTTTACTTTGAACTTGAGTCGCCAAAGGAATTTGAGTCTCGTCAACGACTTTGAATTGAAGCTCTAAACCCTGCAACTCGGTTAAGATCGTGCCTATTTGCAGCGCATTTTGCTTTAGATAAAAGTCTTTCTGACGCTCTAATAAGTTCATTTTTTCTTGCGCGATTTTTATGCCATTTTGCTGACGATCGAAAATATTGAGCGGTACACTGACTCCAACCACCAGTTGATTTTGTGTTGAGTTATCCAAGGATTGGGTGCGGTTAACGCCCAGGTTTAAAGTAGGATTAGGACGTGACTTTGCTTTCAGCTGATCAACCGTTGCTTGAGACTCTAACACCTGTAAAATCCGATATTTCTCAATGTAGTTATCCGCTAAATATTCTTGAACCTGCCCATGAGTCGATTTTGGCCAAAGCTTTTGCGAAGAGAGGTTTACCTTCAATGACTTATCAGAGGTTCCCCATAAATTTGATAATTGTTGGGTTGCCACTTGTACCTGTAAGTCGGCCTGTCTAAAAAGACGGATATTTTCAGCATGACTTAAACGTGCGCGATTCACATCTACTTGCGCGATACTGCCTGCATTAAAGCGCTTTTCGATTGCTTGAAGGTTTTCTTCGCTCACCCGAAGTTGTTCATTGACAATGTTTTTTTCAAGTTCGGCAATGGCCAGTTGCGACCATACATATTTCACTGCAAGCTCAATTTGTGCTTGATAAATCTTCTGTTTCAGCGCTGTTTTATCTATTGAGAGACTGGCTAATTTTTGGTTTGCTCTTCGCTCACCAAAAATATCCAAAGGTTGTGATATACCGATGGCAAGCTCTTTTTCATTATTTGAACCAAAGCCCGTTTGTTCAACTGACAATTCAGGATTTTTAAACAGCTTACTTTGCTGAAGATTCGTGGCATTAATACTATTTTGCGTTTCCCAGAAATTTTGGGACGCTTGATATTGGTTAACCTGCTCAATAGCTTGCTGCAGCGTTAAATCTTGAGTACTGGCGACTACGGAAGTACTGAAGCTGATCATTGCAGATAGCAAGATACCGCTACCTAAGGCTGACCAGGATAAATTCAGGATGGAGGTATCCTGATGTAATTTGTTTTTTGACATGAAAATGCCCCACGCATAATGAAATTAGGAGTGGTGGGCTTTTATAAGACTACCCCACCAATAGTAGGGGCAAATCGGGAGGCGGGGTTAATTGATTCAGATAAGGGGGTTTATAAAAAGTTATTCCCAAATAAGTTGGGGTAATGCCGGTCTCAAAATTAGCTTTAAGCTTCAGATCATCGGGTGGGTCAATCTGAATCACGATTGTATTTGAGAAATGACTGCACTTTTCGTTAAAACAAACCTTCTGACAATAGTCATAGATTTCTTTATAGTTTTCTAAGGAATAAAGTGCTTGACTAGGACTATCACTCTTTTCGTCTAAATCGATTGGATTAGAGAGTATTGAATTGGGTATGTTTGGCATTTCATGCAGACACGCAGCCTCTGCCACACTCCAAATATTCTGGAATGTGAATAAGAGTACCAATATCTGGATTAGAAATGTTTTTCTCTTCATACACAAATCTGTATTTAAAACACCAATAAGAAGCTGTCCAGATCTATCAAAGATCTGATCACAGAATTTGAGTAACCTTAAACTTTTTGCAGCCTTAAGTAAAGATATACAGAATTTTTGAAAAAAGCATAGGTCTAGATAATCAAGCTAGATTTTTTAGAACTCCACATTGGTCAATTGTACATAAGCCATCACAAGTACCTCTTAAATCAGATAATTGTTCAATAAGCTTTTGTTGCTTGATTATATTTTCTCTGATAGCACTGACATGTAAGTCAATTAATTCATTCACATCTGAACAATTTTTCTTGGGATTATCTTTATAGGTGAGTAATTGACGAATTTCATTCAAACTCATATTTAAAGTTCGGCAATTCAAAATAAACTTAATTCGCTCAACATAGCCTATATCGTAAAGGCGGTAATTTCCTTCCGTTCTTTCGGGTTCCGGAATTAAACCTTCCTTTTCATAAAACCTAATTGTTAATACTGAACATGAGGTTTTTTTAGAGAGTTCACCAATTTTTAAATGCATTGAGTTGGTATTTCCAAAAAATCTTGACTCTATAGTAACTATAGGGATTCTAATATTCAAAGTTTATAAATTTTTTTAATGGGTATAATTATGAGTGGTTGTGGATGTAGTAAAGAAACACCATGCAAAGATAAGAAATCTCAACAAGAAAATCATCCATCAATTGCAGAAGCAAACAATTCAAAGAATTGTAATAATACGCTTAGCTGTTGTGGTGAAGAGGAAGAAGAAAAATCTTCATCTCCTTGCTGTAACACTTCAAACAGTTGTGAAGATACCGCTCAATCCTGTTGTGGTTCTGATCCCAAAGAAAATTTAAGCACTGAAGACGTTTTAAAAAATTCGCACTACATGAGTGAATACTTAGTTCCCAAAATGGATTGTTCTGCGGAAGAACAGATGGTTCGTATGGCGCTATCTTCAATTGATGGTGTTCAAAAACTCATCTTTGATTTACCTAACCGGTCTTTAAAGGTTCTACATAATCAAAAAGATGAAAATATAACTACCAAACTTGAAGCTTTGGGTTTTGGTGCAAAGCTTGTGAAGACTGAAACTTATATAAGCAATCAACAGGCTAAGCAAACAAGTACCTATACCATTCCTAAAATGGATTGCTCTGCTGAAGAGCAAATGGTCCGTATGGCTCTTGCAGATATTGAAGCAGTTAAAGGTCTTACTTTTGATCTTCCCAATCGAAAACTGAAAGTCTTCCATAATGAAGGGAGTCAGCAAATTACGGCCAAACTTGAAGGACTGGGTTTTGGGGCGAAACTTGATGAAACACAGCTTTCTTCAGGCGATATACCTAATGAACCTGATCCTGTGAGACAAGCTAAAGTACTTAAACTGTTATTAGGCATTAATGCTCTACTTTTCTTTATAGAATTCATCAGCGGAATTATTGCTGCGTCTACAGGATTGATTGCTGATTCTCTAGATATGTTTGCCGATGCAGCCGTTTATGGTATTGCGCTATATGCCGTCGGAAAAGCTGCGAAATATCAAGTGAAAGCAGCCCATTTCGCAGGTTGGATTCAGTTATTACTTGCTGTCATCGTGATTATTGATGTCATTAGACGATTCATGTTTGGAAGCGAGCCAGAATCAACGCTCATGATTGTTATTGGCCTGCTCGCACTTATAGCTAACGTGACATGCTTATATCTTATTTCTGGTCATCGAGAAGATGGCGCACATATGAAAGCCAGTTGGATTTTCTCGGCGAATGACGTTGTCGTAAATATGGGCGTTATATTTGCCGGTGTACTCGTGGCGTGGACGGGATCAGCTTATCCAGACTTAATCATTGGCATCCTGGTTTCTTTATTCGTGCTTAATGGTGCTCGAAAGATTTTGGCTTTGAAGTAAGAGTATCGAAAATGAATCTATTTCAAGTTAAACAAAATCAGATCGTCAAAATTAGAGATCTCAAAAAAGGTAATCAATACAGTCATACCACTGATCCCGTATTGGAACGGCTCCAACTATTAGGTTTTAGAGAGGGTGAAACTCTACAAGTACTCGCTAAAGGTGTTTTTGGCGGAGATCCTGTTTTAGTTCAGATTGAAACTTCAAGATTCGCATTAAGAAAGAATGAAGCTGAAAGAATTTTTGTAGAGTTAGTATCCAATGAAGATTAAGAATATTGCATTAGTCGGTAATCCAAATTGCGGAAAAACCTCTTTATTTAATACACTTACTGGTACGCGACAAAAAGTTGCCAACTATGCTGGGGTTACCGTAGAAAGAAAAGAAGGTTCTTTTAACTTACCTTCTGGTGATGCAATACGAGTATTGGACTTACCCGGAACTTACAGTTTAAAACCTAGTAGTTTAGATGAAGAAGTCACCAGGGCAGTTTGTTTGGGCGAGCTAAAAGGTGAAATTCTACCCGACATTTTTATATGCGTCGTAGATGCCACAAATTTAAGCTTACATTTGAGCTTGGTTCTCGAAGTTCGTGCTTTAAATCGCCCTATGATTCTTGTATTAAATATGATGGATGAGGTCAAAAAGCGTGGTATTTCCATTGATAAGGATAAACTGTCTCAACTGTTAGGTATCCCTGTAGTTGAAGCTGTCGCAGTTAAAACAAAAGGAATTCAAGATTTAATTAATCAATTAGATCAAAAAAATCTTTTTATTACTCCTTATCATTCTGAATTAAGTCATTTTGAACAGGTCAAACAAATCACCAAACAAGTTATTTTAAATAATGACAATGGTGATAAAAGAACCGCATTTCTAGATAAAATTTTTCTACATCCTGTATTAGGTTTAGTAATCTTAACTTTAACCATGTTTGTGATGTTCCAGGCGGTATTTATATGGGCAACACCTTTTATAGAATTCATTGAAAATTTTATCGTATGGCTCAGTGATTTTATTGGACCACTAATCCAACATCCTCTATTAAAAAGCTTGGTAGTCGATGGGGTAATTGCTGGTGCAGGTAGCGTGCTTGCATATATGCCTCAGATTTTGATTTTATTCTTCTTCATTTTAATGCTTGAAGAGTCAGGCTATTTACCCCGGGCAGCATTTCTTTTAGATAAATTAATGTCTAAAGCCGGGCTTAGCGGCCGTTCATTTATTCCTCTGCTATCCAGTTTTGCTTGTGCCATTCCCGGAATTATGGCAACCAGAAGTATCAGCTCTGAACGGGACCGATTAGCAACAATTATGATTGCACCCTTGATGACCTGTTCAGCAAGATTGCCAGTATATGCTTTATTGATCGCGGCATTTATTCCGAACCAATTAATCTACGGCTGGTTAAGTCTGCAAGGATTAGTCCTTTTTGGTCTTTATATGTCGGGAATAGTCTCAGCGTTATTAGTTTCACTCTTTCTGAAGTTGGTTCGAAAAGATAAAACTGAAAGTATTTTTATTTTTGAGCTTCCCACATACCGAATTCCAGATATTAGAAATATTGCATTAGGCTTATATGATAGGGCAACTATTTTCTTAAAACGAGTTGGTGGCATTATCGTTGCGCTGTCTATCTTGTTATGGGTGCTAGTCACGTTCCCTCAACCACCAGATAATGCAACCATGCCGGCCATTAACTATAGTTTAGCTGGTCAGTTAGGGCATTTAATTCATCCTATATTTGCGCCTATTGGGTTTACATGGGAAATATGTATTGCACTCATTCCTGCTATGGCAGCAAGGGAAGTTGTAATTGCTGCTCTTGGGGTGATTTATGCGATGTCAGGTGATGAAGATACAGTAACTCAAAGTCTGTTAAGTCAAATTTCAGGCCCGGATGGATGGGGGTTAGCCACAGGTTTATCATTATTGGTATGGTTTATTTTTGCTCCCCATTGTCTTGCTACGTTAGCAACAATTAGACGAGAAACTGGCAGCTGGAAACAGCCCATCATTATGGCAACTTATTTGTTTGCATTAGCCTACATCTTTTCATTCATCACATATCAAGTTGCGAGTAATCTTTAATTAGCAAATGAATAAAATAAGGGAGCTAGCTCCCTTATTTTATTGAAATACTCACTATAAATGAAGCGCTTTTACAAGAAAAACTGTATAGATATCAATAATATTAAACAGCTTCCTAAGAAAACTTCTAATTTAATTATAAATTATGAAAGAGTTCCCTCTTTTTAGTGCAATTCATGAAATTAGGTTTAAATATCAAAAATTATGGCTTAATGAAGAGCATGATCTTGTAGACACTTTTAGTGAAATAATAATCAAAATATTGGAATGCTCCCAGTAGCCTAGACACAAAACCGATTCTAAAATTCTTATACTCGATATGGATAATTATTCTGAAAATTTTTTAGTATTAATTTCTTGTAGATAAGTGAAGATCTCATCTACTGTAGCTCTCGCTGTTCTAGAAACGCCAATTAATGTTGCAGATGCCATACCTGTCCAATCTCCATATCCAACTAACCACAAGTTAGGTAACTTAATAGACCTTCCATTTTGAACTTCTACAAAGTTATCTCGCTCTACTATATCTATACTTTTTAGATGATTTAATGAAGCCTTAAATCCAGTACACCAAATAATCACATCAATTTTCTCTTTTTTTCCATCTGGCCAAATAACTGCATCTGTAGCTAAAGATTGAAAAGGTGGACGGCTATGTAAGACTCCTCTATTCCTTGCCTCTTTGACACTATCGATCATCACAATATCACCTAGGCCACCTATTGGCTGGTCAACTTTTCTTCCTTCTTGTTGTACTTTTAAACGCTCAGTTGCTCTTAAAAACAGTACTCGACCATCGACATCATCAGGTAAAAATTGAGGCGGAGTTTTTGTGACCCAAATGGTTTCAGCAACTTGTGAAACCTCAGCGAGTATTTGCGCGCCCGAATTCCCCCCACCCACCACGATGACTTTCTTATCTTTAAATGAATCTGCATTCAGGTAATGGGCTGAATGTAACTGCGTGCCTTGAAAGTTTTCCTGTCCCGGATAATCAGGAATAAACGGCTGGCGCCATGTCCCTGTTGCACTGACCACCACCTTGGCTCGCCAAAACTTTTCTCCAGCATATACGTCTAAATACTTTCCCTTCGATTCCACACGATCGACATGTACTGGACGAACAATCGAAAATTGATATCTCTGTTCATAAGCCGATAAATACTGGATCACCTCATTTCGTGTTGGATAGGTCTGTTCAGTGATGGGCATCATCCAACCGGATAGAGAACTCCAGGTATTAGGAGAAAAAAGACGAAATGACTCCCAGGTATGCAGCCAGGCACCCCCCCGCTTGATTTTGCTCATCCAATATAATGAATGGGATTTTCTTGCGCTTTAAAAAATAAGCGGTAGATAAAGCGGCCTGCCCACCACCGATAATGATCACATCAGTTTCAGTCTGTTTCTGGTTCAAAGCCTTCACCTTTTCCTTATTTATCTCTGACTTCTTTAATGTAAAAACCCAATCATGAAGAGTGGGTTTTTACAATATTCATTGTACCTTTAACAGCACTTCATCGGTACAGCATAAAAGTGTTACTGACCTGGCAATGAGGCGCAGTATTTAATACCATCCAGCATTTATAAACTGCGCTGATTTACACGCTTGGACAACTCTTCAGCCGATTCCTTGCGTTCAGAATAACGATCTGTCAGGTATTTGCTTTGTCCACGAGTCAGTAGGGTGAACTTAAATAACTCTTCCATCACATCCACAATCCGGTCATAGAAAGCCGAAGGTTTCATTCGTCCATCTTCTTCAAACTCCAAAAAAGCTTTTGGAACTGAAGACTGATTTGGAATGGTGATCATCCGCATCCACCGCCCCAAAATACGCATCTGGTTCAGGCTGTTAAATGACTGTGATCCGCCACTGACTTGCATCAAGGCAAGAGTTTTACCTTGGGTAGCACGGATTGCCCCTCCTGC
>NZ_JBSXNI010000016.1:0-4290 GCF_056857555.1 Acinetobacter sp. L-24
GACCGACAATCGTTTAAGTTCTTTATCCGACATAGACACCAACATATCAAACCGTCCGCTTCAATAATCGCAAAAGTGCATATTCTAAAAGCGGACATTTTTACTTTGGAGAAACCGGACATTTCTATTTTGGGCTTACAAAGTCGACTTCACATAATCGCCATTATGTTAAATGGAAGGAAGCAAAATAAGTTAACATTTTGCTTCCGGCCACACTAAGCTAGAGTTTTATTTAAATAAAGCTATTTAGTAATCATTAAATTAATTAAAATCTAAATCTAACACCAGCTCCATATAACCAACCTTTCTCAGAGTTTGATTCTATTTGCCACGACGTTTCATCATTACCTTTTGAATACTCATAGGCAATGTCGATATACGGCATGATCTTTTTACTGATTTCATAGCGAGTTTCAAACCCTGCGGTTGCACTGCTTAAACCAGTTTTTTTCGCATATTTAGAGTCATCACTAAAGATAGCATCCAACTCTAAATAAGGTTGAATAATCAACTTTTGCGTAATCAGAAAATCACGTTCCGTTTCTAGGCTAAAGCCCGCATAATTGTCTTCTCCCGCATAGAGATAAGCATCAGTTTCAAAGAAATATGGCGCCATACCATGTAAGCCAATCACCGCATCAACATTTTCTTCGGTGTCTTTGCGATGATCATTGAGTTCAACTTTTTCACTACGATAACGTGCACCAATCTGTGCATCCCAAAAGTCTGAAATCATACGGCTATATAAAAGTTTGGCATCATAATGTGCATCATGCGATTCTTCTTTATCGGCATGAATTTTAATAAAAACCTTATTTTCATCTGTGCCAATACGGGTTTCAAACTCTGACTTTAAATCACCTGTGCCATCTTCATTGACAAGCCACTTATTGTCCACTGTCGTAATCGCATAAATTTGCGCACCGTGTTCTGAGCGATGATCATAATGCGAACTCTGCTGAGCATTCGCATCTGGTACATGATGTAAATGATTAACCGTAGATGTTGCCTGATGTTGTGCCTGATTCATTTGGCTATGGTTCATTTGAGAGCGATCCATTTGCATCGGCTGATTTTGACTAGAAGATGTAGCAACTGTCATTTTTTCAGGCGCACTATGATCTTCACCATTATGTGCCAAACTCACTGCACTGACCATCAACAAAGAGCTTGCTAAAACAGTTTTAGAAAAAAGATTAATGGTGCGCATGTTGATCTCCTTTCTGTACTTTTTGATCTTGCTGTTTCTCTGTTGATTTGTGATGCATTGGCTGATGACCTGCATGTTGATGGTTCATCGGTGCTGAATGTGCAGCATGATTCATTTTCCCCATCATCTGCATGTGTTGTGCATGCTCTTGTGGAGAATGCTGTGAATGATCCATCTCAGACATCGCTTGATGATTCATTGATGGTACATTTTTTCCATCAGTCTGAGCAGTTGAATGATGCCCTTCGTGCGCCAAACTTAAGCTTGTTAAACTCAATACCGCAACAGAAAAAAACGCTTTAAATACAAAATTAGTGATGTGCATGTCCAGCTCCTTTTTGCTCAGTTACTTGGTGAGTTTGAGTCGAATTTGTACCTTGAATTGGCGTTGTAGACACTTGTTCATCGCTAACATTTGCCACGATCAACTTGTTCATCATTCCTGCACTCATGTGATACAACAAATGACAATGGATTGCCCATTCGCCCAACTCATCCGCAGTTAATAAAGCAGTCACTGTTTTACCCGGTGGTACAATCAATGTGTGTTTATTCGGCATATCTACCGACTCTTGACCATTCTCCAACTGCATAAACATGCCATGTAAATGCATGGGGTGCGCCATCATACTGTCATTAATAAATTTGATACGGATACGCTCGCCATACTTCACTTTTAATGGCTCAGCATCGCTGAATTTTTTACCGTTAATCGTCCAAATATAACGCTCCATAGTACCGCCCAAACGCACTACTAATTCACTGCTAGCTTCACGAGTATCTTTTTGCGGTTCTAAAGATTTTAAATCACTATATTGCAAGGCTTTATTGCCCGCAGGTGTAGATGCATTTGCCCAACCATAAACCACTTGATCATTTTCTTGTGGTTTTGCTGTGCCATGCTGTGAATGATCCATTTTCGAGTGATCCATGCCTTGCATATCGCCATGGTTCATTTTTGAATGATCCATTTTCGAGTGATCCATGCCTTGCATATTGCCGTGGTTCATTTTCGAATGATCCATTCCTGCATGATCACCGCCACCATGTCCCATATCTTCCATGGTCAAAAGTGAGCGTGGACGTGGTGCAGGCATATGAATGCCATGTGTCATAGGATTTAATTCATTGTGCAGTGTACCAATCGCATAGCCTGCACGGTCAATTGACTCAGCTTCAATTTGATAATGTCCGCCTTTGGGCTCCACAATCACATCATAAGTTTCAGCTGTGCCAATACGAAACTCATCCACAGCAACAGGTTTTACAGGCTGACCATCAGCACTGACCACAGTCATTTTCAAGTTAGGAATACGGACATCGTAGAAAGACATCGCAGATGCATTCACAAAACGTAGGCGAATTTTTTCATTCGGTTTAAACATTCCTGTCCAATTTTGTTCAGGTGTTTTGCCATTAATGAGGAAGGTATAACCTGTAACATCCGACATGTCGGTTTTTAGCATACGCATCTGATTCCACATTTTGCGGTCAGACCATGTCGCTTTTATGCCATCACGTTTAACCTGCTTCCAAACATCACCCAAGGTTTCACGCTGATCTTGATAATATTCAGCTGAAATTTTAAGATCTTTCTGAATTTGATCACTGGTTTTTTCATGAAAATCTGACAACATCACCACATAGTCACGTTCAGCTTTTTCATGTGCTGCCAATGGTGTTTTACCTTTTGGATAAATCACAAAAGAACCATATAAGCCGTCCTGTTCCTGTCCTTTAGAATGAGCGTGATACCAATAAGTCCCGCTTTGGCGAATCTTGAATTTATAAACATACTCGCTTTGAGGCTTAATACCGTTAAAACCATTAAATCCCGGTACACCATCCATAATGCCCGGCAACAACAGTCCGTGCCAATGAATAGAAGAATCTTGGTTTTTTAAATTATTTTTCACGCGAATGATGGCTTCATCACCCTCTTCAAACTCAAGCAAAGGCGCAGGAAATTGACCATTTACGGTAATGCGCTTTACAGGCTTTCCAGTTGGGCTGACCACTGCTTCATCAATAACAAGCTGATATTCACGCACTTCGGCAAAAACCAAAGGCGACGATGCAAAACAAATACCTGCTAATAGGTACGAACTAATTTTATGAGACATAACTTAACCTTAATTTTTGAAAAATAAATAAATTTTAAAAAAATTGGTTAAGTTTTAGGAGGACGTGAAATTTCTTGCCAATACCCATTTAGATATTGGTTGGGGTAATAAAAATTAGGCTGATCTATAGAATAGAAGGTATCTAGGGGATCTAGCGAGCTTTGCAAAGAATGAAGACATGAGATCTGTGTCTGGCAGGATAAGCTAGAACATTCCTGACACTTTTTGTGATCTATATTCTGATTAAGAGCTAAATGATTATGGCAATCGGTATTCGTCTGTACTTCGTGATTAATACCATGTTGAGTGACTTGCTGTGCTTGATCTAAACAATGATCTTGGCTCATTTCAGTTTGCATATTGATATGCATTATCTTTACTGATGCAACAGACACACTACTCCATCCTATGGCAAAAACCATAAGAAAACAAAACCAAAGTTTTTTGGAGAGATGAGTCAACACGAATGCTATCTAGGAATAGAATTTAATCCAAAATATCTTAACGGAATTTCAAATATTTACAACCCAATATAATTTAGTAGTTTCTCTAAAAATAACATAATACACCTTATACGAAATTCTCTTTATTTATCTTTAAATTTCAGTGTCGTATGTCGATTTAAAAAGCCCAACCATCTCCGATTGGGCTTTTTTGGCACTGTTGCAAATAGAGATTTGAGTCGATGAAGTTCCTTTTTAAAAGTGCTTAGAGACCGAAAACCCTGTTGATTAGACACACTTCACCTTGAGGCTGACCATAATAAAATGACGATGCTTGTCCTTTACGTAGTGCACGCATGACTTCAATACCTTTAATTGTGGCATAAGCCGTCTTCATAGATTTGAATCCTAATGTGGCCCTGATGATCCGCTTTAACTTACCATGATCACATTCAATGACATTATTTTTATACTTAATCTGCCTGTGCTCAATATCTACTGGACATTTTCCTTC
>NZ_JBSXNI010000017.1:0-10041 GCF_056857555.1 Acinetobacter sp. L-24
GATGCCATATTTACAATACCAACGAACAGCCCAAAGAATGATTTCACCTTGAAAGTGCCGACCATGGAAGGGATTCATCTGCTGTATCTCGAAATAAATAAGATATTTAGCTTATCATGTCAGCCTATTTGCAACAGTGCCGTTGTTAGTGGGTCAAACCACTAACAACGGCACTGTTGCAAATAGGGATCTGAGTCGATGATTTTCCCTTCAAAAAAGCTTAGAGACCGAAAACTCTATTTACTAGCCAAACTTCTCCTAGAATATTACCGTTATAAAATAATGAAGCTTGTCCTTTGCGTAGAGCACGCATAACCTCAATTCCTTTAATTGTGGCATAAGCCGTTTTCATAGACTTGAATCCCAACGTAGCCTTGATGATCCGTTTGAGCTTGCCATGATCACATTCAATCACGTTATTCTTGTATTTAATCTGTCGATGGTCCAAGTCTTCAGGACACTTTCCTTCCTGTTTTAGTCGCGACAAAGCACGGCCATAGGTATGAGCCTTATCAGTGTTTATGACTCGTGGAATCTGCCATTTTTTGACATGATTCAAAATTTTACCAAGAAAACAATAAGCTGAATGGGTATTTCGTCTAGCAGAAAGATAGAAATCAAGAGTATGGCCACGTTGGTCAACTGCACAGTATAGATATGCCCATTTGCCATTCACTTTTACGTAAGTTTCATCCAGATGCCATAAATGTCGATCTGTAGGATTACGCCAATACCAACGTAAACGTTTTTCCATTTCTGGAGCATAACGCTGAACCCAGCGATAAATTGTGGTGTGATCAACATTCACTCCACGTTCAGCGAGCATTTCCTGAAGTTCACGATAGCTGATGCCATATTTACAATACCAACGAACAGCCCAAAGAATGATTTCACCTTGAAAGTGCCGACCGTGGAAGGGATTCATCTGCTGTATCTCGAAATAAATAAGATATTTAGCTTATCATGTCAGCCTATTTGCAACAGTGCCGTTGATCTTCCGTCCTTCATGCATGAGGGCCACAGTGCCATCCGGGTACTCCAGAAATGAAATGTATTGCCCAACAAGCTTATGATTCAGCTCTGTCGGTTCAAGCAGATAAATACACTTGTCATAGGTGATGGTTAGGTTCTTCGTGACCTTACGCGGTTCCTGCCAAGTGAATATATCCTCCAGCTCAGCATCAGATTCCGTTAAAGATCGATGTAAATTCTTCGAGTTTCTCGCACACTTGGCAAACTTCTGATTGAAGTGCTCAATGAAGCAGGGTAGCCATGCATTGGCTTCGGCAATTGAACTGATGCCTTCCAGACGCATCTCCTTGATCAAACGGTCTTGAAGGGTTCTATTCGCGCGTTCTACGCGACCTTTAGCCTGTGGTGAGTTGGCAAAGATAATATCAATATTTAACTCGTTCAGAATCCGCCCAAATTGCGTGATCTGGCTGTCTTTCCTGGATTTCTGATTAACTCTGAATACCGAATGTTTGTCGCTATAAAAGGCCAGAGGTTTGCCGTATTGTTCAATGTAGGCTCGGGTTGAAAGCATATAGTCGAAGGTGGTTTCCGCCTCACAGAAGCGTAGATGCAACAGCTTTCCAGTGGCATCATCGATATACACCAATAAACAGCACTTAGCAGCGCGTCCTTCGAACCAGTCATGATATGAGCCATCAATCTGGATCAGCTCACCGAAGCAATCCCGGTTATAACGTGGCTGATATGGACGTTTAAGGCGCTTGGATCGCGGAATCCAGAGGTCATTGGCCATCATCCAGCGCCGAACCGTTTCTACCGGGATATTCAGGTCAAATATGCTGCTGAGCTTCTCATGCGCCAAGGTAGGTCCAAAGCCCAGCAGATGTTCAGAAATAATGGAAAGACATTTTGATTTTAATAACTCATCATGGCGATGATGGCCAGGTTGACCACGACTGGCATGTGCCAGACCTGAAACACCGTCTTGATTGAGTTTCTGCAATAACCGGGTAATTTGACGAGTGGAAAGATTCAGGATTTCAGCAGCACGGACCTGGGTAATACGATGATCTCGAACGTCTTGCAGAACTGCAAGACGTTGAATTTCCTTGTCAGACATAGTGATCAACATCTCTAATTTATATCCAGTCCATGATGGTAAAAACCATCATAAACTAGACATTTTTATTGGTGAGAATATAGACACTTTAAATGGTTTCTAACAAGGTTACTTCACATAAGAAATTTTATGTTAAATGATTGTTAGAAATGCCCCTTGATCGAGGCATTTTCTATAAAGAATACTAAAAACTAATTAAAGCCAACCAAGTTTCAAAACAAGGCAGTTCTCAGCAATCATATTTTTAAATTATATAACTCCCAACTGAGCTTTTGCTCCAACGATAAGGCTTTCATTTTGAGTTTCTAAGGCAAATAAACCATACATCAAAGGAGAGGCCGCTGCTCTTTCTAAAGTCTGTTCATATAGTTTATTCCAAACTTTACCCCCTAGTTTTTCATACTCGATGATTAGAGTTTTGAGGCTTTCTTCTCCAAACAAAGTTACATGCCCAGCAAAATCAATCGCTGGGTCATCTATATGGGCTGTTGACCAATCAATAACGCCTGAAACAGCTCCATCCTTTGAAGCTAGTACATGCCCAGCATATAAATCGCCATGTATAAATTGGGTGAAATCTGCCCATAGAACATCATTATCCAACCATTTTCTGTAGCGGGTTTCCAATTGCTCACTTATACCAATTTCAGATTTTACTAACTGCAAATTGTTTGCTATTTCAGGTCTTAAATCTGAAGGTTTCATAATTTTCAAATCATTTTCCCGAACTTCTTTTTCAGGAATACTATGGATTTCAAATAAGGTTTTTGCCAAAGATGTTATGTATTTCGGGCTATCTTTGTCCATATTCCAAATTATTTCATAGGTTTCAGCATCCAAATTTAAAACAGGATTATCTTTAAGTATGGGATAAGCCACTAATTCTGTAGATGAAATTCTCCAATCAGGAACCTCTACAGAAAGATGTTTTTTTACCAATTCTAAAATGCGTTTTTCTTTCTTGATTTGTTCCCTCATGCCATCACGACGAGGAATACGCAGCAACCATTGTTGCCCCTTTGTATCAAGAGCAAAAACGACCTTAAAATCAATGCCCATTTCATTGAAATTCATTTTGTCCGTAAGCAACAAGCCGTGTGCTTCAGCAAGTGATTGAATATCTTGAATTGTCATTTTTAATTTCCTTTAAAGAGTTCAATAATTAATGTTCGGATTAGATTGGCTATCATTAACAATCTCTCTCAAAAGTCTTGATGATTTTGTGGTCTTTGATCTCGTAGATAATGTCAGCAATATTATCGACCAATTGCTTGTCATGAGATACGAAGATAATAGTTCCTGCATAGGACTTCATCATTGTTTCTAATGCGGCAATACTTTTTAGGTCAAGATAGTTTCCTGGTTCATCCATAAGCAAAATATTATATTTTCCTAAAAGCATTTTGGATAAAAGCAGTTTGATGATTTCACCTCCCGATAAGTCGGATAAGTTTTTTTGAATATCATTCGCTCCGATCCCCATTGAAGCCAATACTGCACGAATTTCCGCAACTGTGTACTCGCACTCTTCCTGCATAAAGGAGAGCACAGATTTATGCGTGTTAAATTTATATCCTGTTTGTGTAAAGTAGCCAATTTCAGCTTTTGGAGATATGGTTAATCCATCAGCACGTTCTGATATCATTTTTAACAAGGACGTTTTCCCTGTTCCATTCGATCCAGTTATAGCGACTTTAGCGCCAAGCGGTATTATAAAGTTAGCGTCATCAAAGATAGTACGGCTACCAAATTTTAAGCTCAGACCATCTGCCGTAATCGGGAACTTATTGTGCAGTTCTAGGGCTGAACTTTGACGAAAACGAATAGAACGCAAATGCTCTGGTGCTTGAATATCTTCTAATGCAGCCAAACGCTTTTCCATACTCTTAGCTGCCTGATACAGTTTTCTTTGCTTGGTGCCAGTCATTTTTGCATGCCCAAGTCGTCCAGCACTTTCGGTAGAGTTTTTGGATTTTTCTCCTTTTTTCTTATTGTCTAATCGATTAGCTTGCTGGCGTTTTTCTTGCACAGCAGATTCTAATCGCTCCCGTTCCTTCATCATCAGCTCATATTCTACGGCTTGGTGTTGTCGCTCTTCTTCTTTTTGACGCAAGTAATCCGAGTAACCACCCCAATATTCCGTAATTTTACCGTCTTTTAACTCCCATATCTTGTCTACAACCATATCAAGAAAATATCGGTCATGACTGATAACAAGTAATGCTCCATCAAATGCTTTAAGTTGACCAATAAGTAGATCTATTCCATTGAGATCAAGGTGGCTGGTTGGTTCATCCGCTAGAATGCCATGTACTTGTTGGGAAAATGCGGCAGCAATTTTTGCACGAGTTTCCTCTCCGCCACTCATTGTGTCGTTTTGTACATTGGAAACACCAAGGCGAGATAACATTGCCCGGTCTTCGACCGTTTCTATTTCGATTCCGCCCAGTTGGCTGATATGTGCAAAATCACCAAAACGCTGTAATGTCGCTTCGGCTAAAACAATTTCGCCATTAAGTACTTTGAGTAAACTACTCTTTCCTGCTCCGTTATCACCCACAAGACCAATACGGTCATAAGAGTGAATTTCCAATTCATCAATATCCAAAACATCACGCCCAGCATAATCCAAGCGTATGTTTCTCGCTTTAATAATTAAACTCATTTTTATTTACTCCTGTTTAGCTCTTGAAATTTTTTATGCAGCAAACAGGATTTAGGTGAAAACAAAAGCTAGCATCACAGTGTCCTCCCAAAAAAAAAGCTATTCATCCACAGGGTGGACAAATAGCTAGTCAATTAAGTTATAACTGGAAACTATGCACTAAAAGCATACTTATAAATTAAGCATACTTTTACTTTATATATCCGCATATATTCTTAAAGACACAACAAAAGCCCACCATTATAAAATAGTGTCACTATGCAAATAGTTGTGTCTTAACGAATGCGGATAGAATGCATAAACTTACCTAAAAAATAAAATTCAGTTTTATGATAACTTTACTGTTAAAAGAAGTCTAGACAACCTTGTTTTATGCTTGGATATAAGGCTTATTTTAAAATAATAGTAGTGAAGATTTTCTAAAATTAACATAATACACCTTATACGAAATAAAAATGGGAGCCTTAAGCTCCCATTTTTTAAGTAATTTTTTCAAATAAGGCTTGGGTGAGCATCTAAAATTCGAATCAATGTAGCTGCTGGTCCAGTTGGATAGCGTCGTCCCTGTTCCCAATTTTGCAGGGTACGGGGGCTAATATGTAGACGTGCAGCAAATTCATTTTGGCTCAAGCCAGTTTTTTCACGTACTTCTTTAATATCAGGCAATTCGAGTTCTGTAACTCGGCTTGCTTTAACTTCTTTACGTTTGATAGCTCCAGCTTCTTTGATTGAAGCAACCAAGTCATCAAATAAGTTGTTATCCATGAAATTGCTCCTTCACGAGTTGGTGCAGAATGGCGGTTTCCTTATCTGTTAAATTATCTTTTACTGATTTTGGATAAGCCACTAAGAAAAAGATCTGATCATCCTCGGTGACCCAATAATAAATCACCCGTATCCCACCACTTTTCCCTTTGTTACCTTGAGCACAACGTACTTTGCGAATACCACCGCCATTCTTGATTAGGTCACCTCTATCAGGCTGTACCAAAAGATCTTGCTGAAGTTGACGATATTCCTCATCAGATACAAGGTCTTTAATTTGCTTGGTAAAGATGCTGGTTTCAATAAATAACATGGACTCTTTATACGTCAATGGCGTATTTGAATTTTAGCAGTTTCCATAACAAAAAACGAGAGCTGGTAGATCTCGTTTCGCATAACAGCCATTATGTTAAATTGTAGTAAGAACTTTAATGCGATAGAGCAGAATGTATATGCAAAATAAGCTTGATAACATTATTCAAGAATTAAAAGAACTATCTGGGAATAGTCGTCTAAACATAGAACTACCTGATGATATTTTCATATCTGCTTATGAACGAAAAATAGGTTTTATTTTTCCAAAAGATTATAAAAAAGTTTTGAAAGAGATTAGCAATATCTTTTATGGAACAATTGAATTAGCGTCTCTTACAGATGAGAAAGAATGCTATCGAGGGCTATCTCAGATATTAAATGATGCTAGGGAGCAAGGTCTGCCAGAAGATTGGCTACCTATTTGTGAAGATAATGGTAGTTATTATTGCCTATCTCCTAATCATAAAATTAGATATTGGACAGCAGATGGATATAGCGATGAGCAGTGGGAAGATTTAGCAGATTGGATCAAGCAAGTTTGGATAGATGGAAATTAAGAATTTCTAAAATTAACATAATACACCTTATACGAAATTAAAAAATGGAGCCTAAAGCTCCATTTTTTAATAACTTTTTTTAAATTGCTAAGCGTAAATTCAGTGCTTTTACAACTTTAATCACAGTATCAAAACTAGGGTTAACATCACCAGAAAGTGCTTTATAAAGACTTTCTCGGCCTAAGCCTGTATCTCGTGATAATTGAGCCATTCCTTTAGCTTTTGCAATGTTACCTAAAGCCTTTGCAATGAATGCGGCATCGCCATTAGATTCTTCAATACATGCTTGTAAGTAAGCCTGCATATCATCCTCTGTTTTAAGATGCTCAGCACTGTCCCATTTGCGAAGTTTAATAGCCATTTATAGCTCCTCCTCTAAATCTTGTGCCAATTGCAGGGCAAGTTTTATATCTTTACTTTGCGTAGACTTATCTCCGCCTGCTAAAAGAATAACAACCCTTTGCCCTTGCTTGCAGTAATAAATCCTATAGCCTGGCCCAAAGAAGAAACGTAATTCAGAAACACCTTCACCGACCGGCTCAGTATCTCCAAAGTTTCCATCTTCAACCCGATCAATTCGGACTTGTATGCGTCTTTTTGCCTGCTGGTCTTTTAACTTGGTGAACCAGTCATCAAAGACTTCAGTGGTATATATTGAGTACATAAGTAGAATGTATCCTATAGGATACATTTATGCAAGAAATAAACTTGATATTTGGGGCTCGAAACGGTGAATTTCGTATAACCGCCATTATGTTAAGTTAATCAAAATTCTTAATGCACCAAAACCTAAAAATTTAAATGGAGTAAAAATGACTTTAAAGGGGTTAGATATTCAAGAAGATTGTATCAAAGCTATTTCTAATGAATCTTTAATATTTGATATTAAGAATAAAGAGTTTTTAGAGGATATAGAAAATCTTTTATTACAGTATTTTCAAAATTTTAGTAATGATTTAAATGGAATTGAGTTTGATAATTTTTCTGTGGAGTTTTGGTTCGATGCAGGACAATTGATTATTTATCCTGAAAAAGATTTATTAGATCGTAAACCCTTTGAATCTGAATATGATTTAGATAGATTAGACCCTTATTTTTATCTAGTTTGTGAAGAATATAGGATATATTTTGATGACTTAATATCTCGAAAAGTAAGCGATCAAGTATCTGAAAAAGAAGCTATTTCTAAAACTAATGACGTAATTGATTGTGTAAGCAAAGCTATAAAAAATATAAATGATGAAAACAATCTTTTAAAGATGTTAGGCAGGCCTAAATTAGAAATAAGATATTTCGGTGTAACGAAAGAAGAACTTTTAGCAAAAGAAATTCTCGTGAAATGAAGTAGATATTTTTGTCGTATTAAGGAAAACTAAAATTAACATAATGGGCGTTATACGAAATGCACAAATTGAAAAATATAAAAATCAAAAACTTATGATATAAATTATTTGCTCGATGATGTTCAAAAGCCGACTTGGAAACAAGTCGGCTTTTTTATGAGCAGTTTTGATAGTTCTTGCCAATAAATTTGACTAAAAATTACGCTTCTCAACTTGAGTTATACAATTTTGTGATACATTATTGTATATACAAATTTGAATGTTTTTTATGGAACAGTATTTTGAATGGGATGAGGCTAAGAATCGAAAGAATCAGAAAAAGCATGATATCTCTTTCGAAACTGCAAGCCTTGTTTTTGAAGATCCATTACGGATCTCAATCCAAGACAGACATACCGATGGTGAAGAACGTTGGCAAACCATTGGACGAGTTAAAGGCGTACTAATGTTATTGGTGGCTCACACCATTTTTGATGAAGATGACTGTGAAATCATACGAATCATTAGTGCAAGGCAAGTGACTAAAGCGGAGCGAAACAAATATGAGCATGGTTAGATACTCACGCAAAGAGCTGAATGAGAAATTTGGTGAGAAGCAAGATGCTGAAATTCAACGCTTGCTTGCTAAAGGCACGGTTCCTGATGATCAGCTAGATCTATCAGATATTCCTGAAATTACCGATTGGAGCAGTGCTGTACGCCAAAATCAATTTTACCGCCCAGTGAAGCAACAAACTTCAATTCGGTTAGATGCTGATGTACTTGCTTGGTTCAAAGCACAAGGCAAAGGTTATCAAACACGAATGAATGAAATTTTACGGGATGCTATGCTGAAAGAATTAAAAAATCATCAATAAAAATGGGAGCTTAAGCTCCCATTTTTGACTTCGCATAACGCCCATTATGTTAAATATATTTTAGTTAAGTAATTTATCTCTTATCAATTCTTTAAATTTTTCAGGATTTTGCTCCGCTTGATTATTAAAAATATCAAAGTAAGTTAAAGCTTGTTGTTGAATTTTTCCTTTATTTGGAACACGAGAAGCAGGATGAGGGAGTCGAATTACTAAAGTCTTTTTATTCCAGAATCTTACGCTAAATCCTTCTATAGATTCTTTGAAGTTAAGAATATCTTCGTCATTAACATAATTGAGTTTCAACTGTTCCCAATTTCCATGATATGCACCTAAGAAAAAAATATTTTTAGGTTCTAATCTATCAAGTTGATTTACTAAGTTTTCTATTGATATATCTTTAAGATGCTCATACAAATCTATACTTTTATTTTTTGAATTCAATAAGTTAAAAGATTTTTTATTATAATCAAAGAAGTAGAAGTTTAACCATTGTATATACTCGTTATTATTTTTTTCTTTGACTTTACCTAAGAATTTTAAGAATTGTGATCTCACAGGTGGCTTTTCATAAAGATTACGGTATCTAATTTTACTTTCAGAAATTAATTCATTTGTACTTAAATTTCCTAATATAAAGCTATCTAATTTCAATTTCCCCCATCCAGAAGTTTCTTGGCCAACAATTACTACTTTATTTTTGGATTGGTCAAAAGAACTATCTAAAAAATCTGGAATGAAAGGTAAGCTGATTTTTTGTAAAAGAGGGTGATAATCCTTATGTGTAATAAGGTTATTTTTTAATTTATTTAAATTTTCTGAGTATTCAATCATAGTATGTTTACTTGCTTAATTTTTTTTAAGTTATATATGAAAACTTAGGAGAATAACATTGAAAATAGGTATATTTTGGTTTTATAAAAATCAAGTTCTTGGTATTTCTCATGAGTTTGATATTAATAGCTCAGATTCTTTAGGTATGATTGATAGTGCCTACAACCATGTATCTTATTGGGATGAATTACGAAATAAATTTTCTGAGCTAAGGGAAATTGAATATGACGATGTACCTCGGGGAAGAGTAATATTCGATAAAAATAAAAATAAATTGATCATCTATCTAGATAAGAAATTATTAATTAAAGGTAAGGTATCAAAAATTTGTGATTTTTTTGATGCTGAATATGATGTGAATACAGTATTACGCTTAGATCCGCACTATAGAACTTAATAGAAAACTAAATTTCTGATTAGAAAGATTTTCTAAAATTAACATAATACACCTTATACGTAATGCGTTATAATTGGCACTGTTGCAAATAGAGATTTGAGTCGATGATGTTCCCTTTAAAAAGTACTTAGAGACCGAAAACCCTGTTGATTAGACACACTTCACCCTGAGGCTGACCATAATAAAATGACGATGCTTGTCCTTTACGTAGTGCAC
>NZ_JBSXNI010000018.1:0-19898 GCF_056857555.1 Acinetobacter sp. L-24
ATTAAAGCAATTTAGAGGAATAGCTACTCGATATGACAAGCTCAAAAGAAATTATCAAAGTTCTGTTGCTTTAGCCTGTATATTTTTATGGCTACCTTTATAGGGTTAATTATGAACAGTAAATGTCAACAGACCCTAATCATTCTAAATAAATTTAATAAGTGCAGATAAAATAAAAGCCATTTTAATAATGGCTTTTATGCTTATAGTGGGGGATTAATAAGTTTTATAAGGTAAAAACTTTCCGGATAATACGACATTCACCCGATCTCCGTTTGGATTATTCTCACGTTGAATATCCATATTGAAATCAATTGCACTCATAATTCCATCACCAAATTCTTCATGGATCAGTTCTTTAATGGTCATACCATAAACGCTGACAACCTCATACCAGCGATAAATCAGCGGATCTGTCGGCACACTGGTTGGCAGAGAACCTTTATAGGGTACGATTTGCAGCCAGGCAATGGCTTCATCAGTCAATCCAAATATTTCACCAATTTTTTCCGCCTGTTCCTTATTAAAAGCCATCTGACCCAAACATGCGGCTGTCACCCATTCTTTAGAAAGGCCTATTGTTTCAGCGACATCTGCCCATGTAATAGACTTTAAAACTTTCGCTGAAATAATCATGTCTGTCACTTGTTGACGATGGCTAATCATAATCTTCTCCAATAGCTATATTTAAAAAATGACCGTTATAGATAATGCAGAGATTGTGCCAATATAATTATTAGGATTAAATTTTAAAATAATTTATATGATTTTCATTAGACATTTAAAATATATGGCATGCTATTTGCTTTAATCTATATTAAATATGGCAACGGCGCCATAACACAATTGATCTGTTTGAATAATGCAAGGCAAAGACGCCTAGGGTTGAAATAGACCTTAGGCGTTTTTTATTTGCAAACAGGCAAGTAATTTATATAAAGGGGATAAAAATATGGCTTATCTTGCTCCTGCAGAGTTTGCAAAAAAAGTGGTCGATGCCGGTGAGGCAAAACTTCATATGGCAACGCGTGATGTTTTAATTCGTGCGTTTATGGCAGGTGCAATTCTGGCACTGGCAGCAGTATTTGCCGTGACGATTGCGGTACAAACAGGGGTGCCACTGATCGGTGCGCTGCTATTTCCAGTCGGTTTCTGCATGTTATATCTATTAGGCTATGACCTGCTGACCGGGGTATTTGTATTGACTCCATTAGCCTGGTTAGACAAACGTCCTGGGGTAACGTGGTCACGTATTTTAAAAAACTGGGGACTGGTTTTTTTAGGTAACTTTGCCGGATGTTTAACCGTGGCAGTGTTGATGGCCGCAGTCTATACCATGGGTTTCGCCGCTGAACCGAATGCGGTCGGGGTGAAAATCGCCCATATTGGGGAAGACCGGACTTTGGGCTATGCCGAATATGGTTTTGCTGGCTGGATGACGATTTTTATCCGCGGCATGCTGTGTAACTGGATGGTATCACTCGGTGTAATTGGTGCCATGATGTCAACCACGGTCAGTGGCAAATTCATCGCGATGTGGATGCCAATCATGCTGTTTTTCGCCATGGGCTTTGAGCATTCAGTAGTAAATATGTTCCTCTTCCCATTTGCCATGATGATGGGCGGTGATTTCTCGATTACAGACTATTTCTTGTGGAATGAATTACCGGTGGCACTGGGTAATTTAGTGGGTGGTCTGGCACTGACAGGTCTGGCGCTCTATACCACGCATGTACGTACTGGCGATAAAAAAGAATTCTAATCTGAGCATGATGATTTATGCCTTGAGATTAAAGGGATCAATTCGATCCCTTTTTGAGTATTTAAAATGAATAAAAAATTAAAGATCAGCATCGGGCAATATTCTTCCGCTGGAATCAAAGCACAGAATCAGGATTTCCATGGGGTCTATATTCCTGAAGGCCACGCGCTTAGCAGTAAGGGCATTGCCTGTGCAATTGCAGACGGGATCAGTAGCAGCAATGTCAGCCATATTGCAGCAGAAACTGCAGTCAGCAGTTTTTTATCGGATTATTATTCGACTTCGGATGCATGGAGTACTCAAACTTCAGCGGCACGGGTTATTCGTGCGACTAATTCCTGGCTCTATGCACAAACCCAGCAAAGCCGCGGGCGTTTTGATAAAGACCAGGGTTATGTCTGCACCTTTAGTGCACTGATTTTGAAAAAAAACAGGGCACATATCTTTCATGCTGGCGATAGCCGGATTTATCGCATTCAGGCACAAGCCATTGAACAGTTGACGGCTGATCACCGTGTTTGCCTGTCATCAACAGAACATTATTTAAGTCGTGCACTGGGTGCCGACCATCGTATCGATGTCGATTATCAGCAGCTTGAATTATGTGAAGATGATTTCTTTATCTTGATGACAGATGGTGTCTATGAATTCATAGATATTCAACTCATCTCGAATATGGTCGAGCAGCAACAACATCTGGATATTATTGCCAAGTCTATAGTCGAGCTGGCTTTAAAGCGGGGTAGTGATGACAATCTCACCATTCAAATCATTAAAGTGGAACAGTTGCCTGAGGAGGAATCCTTTCATATCAAGAGCCATGTTTTATTTCCGCAACAGCTGAGTCATGGTGATCTGTTTGAAGGTTATCGGATTGATAAAATCCTGCACCAAAATCATCGCAGCAGCCTCTATTTGGCGCATGATGAAGCGACACAAAATCAGTTGGTCATTAAAACCTTGTCTGTCGATGTGCAGGATGATCTCAAAGCCGTAGAACAATTTCAGCTGGAAGACTGGGTATCGAAACGCTTAAAACATGAAAATCTGCTGCAATGCTATCCACATAAGGGCAGCAAGAAGTTTTTATTTCAAAGTTATGAATATTTACAAGGGGAAAGCCTAAACCGATGGCTGCACCGTCATAAAACTGCTTTAACTTTACAGCAGTTGCTTCCGATCATTGAGCAGGTGGCCAAAGCATTGAATGCCATGCACCGTCTTGAAATGCTGCACCAGGATGTACGACCAGAAAATGTCATGCTGCTCGAACCAGCCGATACCTTGAAAGTGAAACTGATTGATTATGGATCGACTGCGGTCAGAGGTCTGGTTGAACTGAATCCCAAACATGCAGATGTTCCTTTGGGAACCTTGGCCTTTATGGCACCTGAATATTTTATTGGATGCTCCCCATCAGTAAAATCAGATCAGTTCTCGCTGGCGGTGATGAGTTATTATTTATTGACCCGACAATTACCTTATGGGACAGACCTTGCGCGCTGTAAGACCGAAAAGGACTTAAAACAGGTTCGATATCATCCACTCTATGAGTATCGACCGGATCTGCCGCATGGCTTGGACGCCATCTTTAAAAAAGCGCTTTCCATTCGCCCGGAGCAGCGCTATGAAGCACTTTCAGCCTTTATATATGATCTGAAACACCCAGATCTCAAATTTAAAAAATCAGTTTCACGTCCTATGCTTGAAAAGCATCCAGTCACTTTCTGGAAATCCTGCACAGCGATTCTGTTTTTGTTATTGCTCTGGGTATTTGCACTATATTTTAGCCAATGAAAATAATCCAAATAAGCTGTTGAACGATTTTTTTGATTTAAATAAAAAATCAATAGTGATTTAAGCTGAGATGTAGTCAAAATATCTATTTATTCTTATTGCAGATTTTTATATTTTTACGATGATTGACTTTGTATTTTCGAAGATTATCCCTATAAAATAGAAAGTGCAGTCAAAAAACTAAATAAGCATAAAAACATTGGAATAATAATTGCTTATTTTTAATACCATTAGAATAAAAAGGCAGATGAGACATGAAAAATCAATTTTTTAAGCTGATTTTAATCTTGGGCAGCAGCATGGTGATGAGCCAAACAAGTCTCGCCGGAGATGGTGGCTTGCGTTTTGCTGAGAAAAATCAGGAAATAGCGGCACAAATTCAGGCCAAGAAAAAAACGGCAGAAACACAGGCGCAGCCCCTACAAGCAAAAGCCTCTACAGAAGCGAAATAGTAAAACAGCACTCATCCAAGAAGGTGAGCTGTTCAGGTTAGATCAGATGTATAAGATGTTGTGATGCGAAAACTAGTCCCTAACTTTTTAATACTGAAAAAAAACTCCCCATCCATTTTTAAGAACGGGGAGTTTTTGTATTTTTGAATCCTTGAAAAATTTATTGATTCTGTTCTTCGTCCTGTCTTTCCTGACGCAGTTGATCACGTTGTCGCTGTGGATCATGAAGACCTAATTGACCTCGCTGGATCTCGCGATCCTGTTTTTCTTGCGGATCAAGTTGCTCTTCAGTGAGTTCATCATCATTTCGGTCGGTTGGATTGGACATAGTCTTTCATCCTCTAAAATATTTTCTACTTTTTATTGTATGAATTGAGCAAAATTATTCTGTGACTTTTATACCGAAGTTAGTTTTCTATCTTGTTGCTGCTGTAAATTTAAGCGCTATTTTATAGACAAATTTAATAAAATTAATTTAATCAATAAAATTAAATTAAATTAATAAAAATTAAGGGAATAGCAATTCAAACCTACAAACCCAATAGGTGAATATATCTCATTATTATGATTTAAAAATGAGAAAAACTAAATAAAATAAGAGAAATGGGTTATGCTTAAGACAAATTAAGTGTCATCCGTCTTTTGAAATTTCCGGTATTTTCCATGATAGAACTCCGCCATTTAAGAACTTTAACTGCTCTGCGGGAGCATGGTTCTCTGGTTGCAGCAGCAAGTGATTTATGTTTAACCCCATCAGCCTTGTCACATCAGCTACGTGAACTCGACCAATGGTTCGGGGTTGAAGTAGTGAATCGGCGTAGTCGTCCCGTAAGTTTTTCAAATGTTGGGGAGCGGTTGTTAAAACTGGCAGATGAAATATTACCGCAAGTTCAAATTGCACAGAGCGATATCAGCCGTATTGTGCATGGCCAGACCGGACGAATAGTTTTCTCCTCTGAATGTCATAGCTGTTTTGACTGGTTGATGCCACTACTCAATCAATACCGGATGCAATATCCGGATGTAGACCTGGACTTTGCTTCAGGTTTTGAATCGAATCCGCATGAATTATTACAAACCGGAGAGTTTGATCTACTGATTACGGCTGATCCAATTGCGCTTAAAGGCATTGAATATTTCCCGATTTTCGAATACGAATCACGCTTGGTTTTATCCAATACCCATCCACTGGTACGTGCGAAAGAGATTACTGTTCAGGAGCTTGCTGAAGAAACGCTGGTAACTTATCCGGTGGATAAACACCGTTTGGACATTATGTCGCGTCTGTTTATTCCCGCTAATATTCTACCAAAAGACATTCGCACCACAGATTTGACCCAAATGCTGATTCAGCTGGTGGCAAGTGGTCGCGGGATTGGTGCATTACCTGATTGGGTGGTAAATGAATATGAGCAGAAAGGCTGGGTCACTTCACGCCGCCTCGACTGTGTGGCACCTGAAGGCTTACGTCGAACTTTATACGCCGGCTATCGCACAGAAGAAAAGCAGAAAGATTATTTTGAAGGCTTCTTGAAACAGCTGGATCGGTTTTCCAAGAAAAGACAGGTCTATTACAGCTAATTTGTGGATAGTTAAATATATTTAGTCCGTTATCTTTGAAAATCCTGCATCGTCAGGGTTTTTAAAGATTAACAGTTTCTGTCTTAGTAATTTCAATTTTTCTATAAGATGATGAGGTTAATTTTGTCTACTTCGAGTCAGAAAATATACAACTTCTGTCAACTTTAGAAATTAAAGAACTGGTTTATTCGATCATAATTTTTGACAAGTATTACATTTTGCCAAGTGGAAATACATATGTGCAGAATTAAATATCATATTATTAAATATCAATTATTTAAAAATTAAGTTCTTGGAACTTATGACGATGTGGTTCTGATCTTGCAAGTTGTTTTTTAATAAAAAGATTAAAGAAAATGAAAAAACATACGCTAATCAGTCAATTTTTTGGCAGAAAATAACTCCTGAAAATAACAATGTTGATCTATGCTACAGCATAATTTTTAAACTGATTTCCTCTCATAAAACGGAATCACTTATACAGGACTGTATAAAATCGCCATGCACATGACAAAAATTCCTCTCAAGAAAAGCCCGCTGAGCCTCATGATTCTGTCGATTGTCTCAGGTCATCTTTATGCTGAAACTGCCGTAGAACCGGGCAACGTTCAACAGCTGAATACCATTGTGATCAGCGCTGAGCAAAATGCCAATCCGCAGCAGCAATATCAGAAAGAGCTGGCTCAGGTTTCAGGAGGAACGAATTTTATTGGCGAGCAGCAGTTAGAACAGCAGCGACTTGCGACCACAGCCGATGTGTTCCGTTTACAGCCAGGAATTTATGCCCAGTCTGCAGGAAATGAAGGTGCAAAAGTCTCAATCCGTGGTTCAGGAATCAACCGGACTTCAGGTGCACACGCATCCGGTACGCACGTCCTGATTGACGATATTCCATTTACCGGACCGGGCGGCACAGCGTATGAACTGCTAGAACCCTGGTGGATTGATCATGTCGGGGTTTATCGCGGAGCCAATGGCTTTAAGCAAGGCGGACTGGCCCTAGGTGGAACAATCAACTATAGAACCAAGACCGGCGCAGATCAGGATGGCTCTGAACTCAAATATGAAATGGGCAGCCATGGTTATCAAAAATATCAGTTTAGTACCGGCCGAAAGCTGGATCAGATGGATTATTATCTGGCGCTGACGAGTACCCAGTTTGATGGAATTCAGGATCATGCTGAAGGCGATGGTAAGGGTCTGGCTTTTAATTTGGGCTATCAGATCAGTCCGGATATCGAAACCCGTTTTTATGCTCGTTACCGTGAGAGCAAGCATTTAACTCCAGGACGGATTACACAAGAACAGCTCAAAAATGATCCTGAAGCAGCGAATAGCTTTAATTTAGCGGTAGATGCCAAACGGATTCAGCCGGGCAGTACTTGGCTGGCCAATACCACGACCTGGAATTTACAGGATGATGCAAAACTGACTGGCAGTCTAGCTTATCATCATTATCCGCTGGATTTACGTGAAAGCAGTTATCGTACCAATGTCGATTATGAAGATATTACAGCGCGCTTCCAGTATGAAAAACCTTACCAGTTTCTAGGTCTGGAGCATCAGGGGCGTATTGCCTTGCGCAGCACGACTCATCGTCCGGACAGTGGGGTTACTGAAACTTTAAGATTTAATACAGAAATTGGTAATCAAACGTATCCGGTAGACACAGTTACCCGCCGCTATACCTATCGTGGTTCAGACAACGTCCTGCAATTTGATCAGGAAACCACATTAAATGATCAGTTCAAATTAGATTTGGGACTGGCAGCGGTGTATACCCATCGGGAAAGTGAAGTAACTTATCCTGTGGCGAGTCCTGAAGTCAGCCGTTATGAATGGAATTTTGCACCACGACTTGGTTTGACCTATCAGCCGAATGAGTCTGTGCAATGGTTTGCCAATTTAAGCCGCAGCATTGAGCCAGCACATCCTTGGGCGATGGCTTGGTCTTCACCGTATTATTTTGACAGTGGTGTCGCTTCTGGCCGGGTGCGCGCGCCAATCTATTTGGACACGCAAACCGCCAATAGCTTTGAACTGGGTGGACGTGGACAATCAGGCTTTGGAGATTGGGCACTGAGTTATTATTATTCCAAAGTGAAAAATGAACTGTTAACCTCTGAAATGATTAAAACCTATGAAGATGGATCGAATCGACCTTCAGAGCCAATTGCTGTTGAATCGAATGCCACGCCAACGATTCATCAAGGGGTGGAGCTAAGTCTAGATACGCCATTGCATGAATCCCAATATGGCGAACTGCGTCTGCAACAGGCTTATACCCTTAGCGATTTCCAGTACAAAAATGATCCATTGTTTGGCAAGAACCAGTTACCGGGGATTCCAAAACATCTGTATCAGGCTCAACTGAGTTATGCTTTAAATAATGGCCTCTATATTGGTCTGAATACTGAATATGCATCTAAAATGGCGCATGATTATGCTAATAGCCAATTCAGTGACGACTATCAGATCTGGGGCATTGATGTGGGTTATGCACCAGAACATCAATCATGGAAAACCTGGATCAACTTTAAAAATATCACGGATGAGAAATATGCTGCGGTCGTGATTCCAGGCCTTAACGACGGTGGGAAAGATGAAGCTCGTTCTTCGCCTGGTGAAGGTTTCTCTACTTATGCCGGTGTGTCATTTAAATTTTAATTATTTAAAAATTAAAAAAAGAGCGGGATATTTCCCGCTCTTTATATTTATCGATAGAAAGGATTTATCAGGTTTCTAATATTCCTGTAATACCTGTCACGATCATATCGATGGCAATGGTACCGATTAAAAGCGCTGCAACACGACCTACAATATCGACATACAGGTCAATATAGTTTGAATACTTGTGCTGTAAATGATCATGCAGGTATTTCATCAGGATCAGCAGACTACAAGTCAGAAACAGGGTAAAGAAAATCACCAGAATGGTTTGCATTAAACTGAGCTGTATACCGGTGATCACAGATGCCGAAATGGTGCCCGGACCAATCATAAACGGCATGGCAATCGTGCCCGCCAGATGACTGGGCGCTCCACGCATCACGCCAATCGTATCAGCACCTTCAAAGACATAACGATAGCCAATCACCAAAAAGATAATACCGCCAAAAATCTGGAAGGACTCAAACCGTACATGCAAGAATTCATTAAAGAAGGCTTCACCGGTTTTTGCAAAAATGATGAACACAATAAAGCTGATCAGACTGCCCTGAATCAATGCCATGTTGAATATTTTTGCGTCGGAATTACGGATAATTCCGAGCATATAAATACTCATCAGAAAAGGATTGAGCAGGGAGAAAAACAGGGCAAATGCATTCAAACTTTCTGACATCATTGAGTCCTTACGTAGTTGAGAGATCCTAGATTTCACGATCCGGGAACAGCGGACGTTTACCTGGGCTAATACGGTTAATATGTAGATACATCATATGGCGTTCATATTTATCCAGGATGTCATTGATCACCTGTTCCTTACTGTAACCGACCAGATCGTTTCCCTGAGAGCCTTCAAACAGATAACTTTCCAGACGATAGTAATAACGTTTGGTTCGTTTACCACGTGAACTGAAATTTGGCGTGTCATAGCGTACCGGCCATATTTCGTAGACAAAGTTTTCTTCTTCATCGAGCTGAATGGTCAGATCCAGATGATACAGTTCAGGTTCTTCCTCCAGCGATTTTTCCTGAATATTGACTTGAATACCTTTGTCAATTAACTCGGTTGCAACGGCCTCAATGGCTGGTTTGCAAACATTGTCCAGCATGGTCCGCGTCTGGGACAGGCTTGGATGCAGCATGACCCGGCTCAGACGCTTCTTCCAGTTCAAAATATCCACATTACCGACCACAGGTGCCGCATTCAGGCTGGTGCTTGCCTGACGAAAATCCTCCAGACGCAAGGACTTATAGAGTCCCGCCATCACAAAGAAAATGACGAAACTAAAAGGCAGACCCATAATAATTGTGGTGTTCTGTAATGCTGTCACGCCATTCGCCATGAGCATTGCCAAAGTCAGCAAACCGATGGCAATGGCCCAGAACACACTGAGCCAGCGCGGTGAATCATGCTCAATATTAGTGAATTTGGTCGTGAAATTTCCCAATACCAATGCCCCTGAATCCGCTGAGGTCACATAGAACAGCAAGCCGGTAATAGTGGCGACACCTGCAGTAAAGGTAAAGCCTGGATACTGCGCCAGCAGATCATAAAAACCATGTGCCGGATTTTCTAAAACTGTCGTAGCAAGTTGAGTATTACCATCGAAAATCACGCTGTATAAAGCACTGTTACCGAAAATAGACAACCAGGTCAGGGTAAATAACAGAGGAATAACCAAAGTCCCGGTGACAAATTCGCGAATGGTACGACCACGGGAAATACGGGCCAGGAACAGACCAACAAAAGGTGACCAGGCGATCCACCATGCCCAGAAGAACAGGGTCCAGCTATTCATCCATTCTTTCGGTTGTTCAAAAGGAAAACTGGTTAAAGAGAGTTTTGGGAACTGACTGATATAGTCACCAAAATTCTGAATCAAGGCTGCTAATAAAAATTCGGTATTGCCTACAAACAGAATAAATAGCAGCAGCCCAATTGATACATAGATGTTAATTTCAGACAGGATTCGGATGCCTTTATTGACACCGGCAGTGACTGAAATAATAGTAATAATCACGGCAACAGCGATGAGTGCAGTTTGAATCCAGATATTTTCTGGTAAATCAAATAGCACATGTAGGCCGTAATTTAATTGCACAACGCCAATCCCGCAGGTGGTGGCAATCCCGAAAATCGTGCCGAGTACCGCAGCGGTATCAACCGTATGGCCAATTGGACCATTAATTTTTTTACCAAAGATCGGATAAAGTGCCGATCGGATCGTTAGCGGTAAATTGTAGCGGTAACTGAAATAACCTAGGGCGACCCCAATCAGCGCATACATACTCCAGCCGGTTAAACCGTAGTGAAATAGGGTCCACACCATGGATTGGCGTGCAGCTTCAAAGGTTTCACCTTCGCCTACAGGCGGATTCATATAATGGGAAAGCGGTTCCGCCACCGAGAAAAACATCAGGTCAATCCCGATTCCGGCAGAAAATAGCATCGCCGACCAACTCAGCAGGCTGAATTCAGGTTTAGAATGTTTCGGTCCAAGTTTGATTTCGCCATAACGTGAGCAGGCGATAAAGACGATAAAAACCAGATACAGCGTTGCCGCCAGCAGATAATACCAGCTAAAGGTACGACTGACCCAGTTTAAGATATTGATAATGACTTGATTGGCTTGTTCATTAAATAAAATGGTAATGATAGAAAACAGCAGAATAAGCGTCGCCGAAAAATAAAAAACCACTTTATTCAGACTATCTTGCTTCTCTTCATTTTTCTTTTGCATAAATCTCTAACCATCGTTTTGTTGCCGGATGATCTACAGTGCAGTGTGATTTAAAAGCAAAAGCCTGCAGTAAAGCTTCCTTGTTTTCGTGAATTACAAACTTTTGCAAATCCAAAACAAACTGCGCTGTACATCAAGGGTGAGCTGGCACTATAATTTTTATTAATTGAACGTTCAATTAAAAAAGCGTTTATGAATTGTTACATCATTCAGCTATTTGCTTTAGCAGAGTGATTTTTTATTGTTACATCCGTTATTCAGGTTAGTCCTATGCCCAAAGTTGGTATGCAACCGATCCGTCGTCAGCAACTGATCGATGCCACCTTAGCTGCAGTGAATGAGCTAGGTTTTGCAGAAGCTTCAATTAGTCAGATTGCCCAAAGAGCAGGTGTCTCAACCGGCATCATAAGTCATTACTTTCGAGGTAAAAATGGCTTGATTGAAGCCACAATGCGTTACTTATTGCAGCAATTGGGTAAATCTGTTGCACAGATAAAGATACAGGTTGATGACTTACCGGAGCAGCGCTTACTGGCGATCGTACGTGGTAATTTTGCTGCTCCACAAACCGACAAGGCGGCCATGAAAGTCTGGTTGGCGTTCTGGGCTAGCAGTTTGCATCAACCTGAGTTACATCGGTTACAGCAGATCAATCATTACCGCTTACATTCCAACCTTAAATATGAATTCATGAAAAAGTTGAATAAAGACCAGGCAGAGAAAGCCGCTCAAGGTTTGGCAGCATTGATTGATGGATTCTGGTTAAGAGGTGCTTTGGTAAATGGCAAAATTGACCCAGAACTGCCGATTGAACTGTGTAGTGAATATATCCGGCAACAACTCAAATAACCCACCTGCGAGGAAATTCCATTGACAACATTCAAACTGCAACGTCCTTATATTCATGGACAATATGTCGATGCAACGTCCAATAGCACGTTTCAAACGATTAATCCTGCAACTGGCGAAGTTCTGGCAGACGTGCAGGTATGTACACAAGATGATATCGATCGCGCTGTTGAATCGGCACAACAAGGACAAAAAGTCTGGGCAGAAATGACGGCGATTCAACGTTCCCGTATTTTGAACAAGGCTGTTGCCATCCTCCGTGAACGTAATGACGAGCTGGCGCGTTTAGAAAGTCTCGACAGTGGTAAAGCTTTCAGTGAAACATCCACCGTCGATATTGCGACAGGTGCAGATGTACTCGAATACTATGCAGGTATTTTGCCAGCATTAGAAGGCCAGCAAATCCCGCTCAGAAGCAGTTCGTTTGTTTATACTCGCCGTGAACCTTTGGGTGTGGTTGCCGGGATTGGTGCATGGAATTATCCGGTTCAAATTGCCTTATGGAAATCTGCACCTGCACTGGCAGCAGGCAATGCCATGATCTTTAAAGCTAGTGAAGTGACGCCTTTAACTGCATTAAAACTGGCAGAAATTTATACTGAAGCAGGTGTGCCGCATGGTGTCTTTAATGTGGTTACCGGCAGTGGTGAAATTGGTGGTTATCTGACTTCGCATCCTGATATTGCCAAAGTTTCATTTACCGGTGGTGTCGCGACCGGCAAAAAAGTCATGGCCCAAGCTGCGAATTCCAGTCTGAAAGAAGTCACTATGGAGCTGGGCGGAAAATCTCCGCTGATTATCTGTGAAGATGCCGATCTGGATCTGGCGGCAGATATAGCCATGATGGCTAACTTCTACAGTTCTGGTCAGGTCTGTACCAATGGTACCCGCGTATTTGTACCTTTAGCTTTGAAAGCCGAATTCGAAGAAAAGATTCTGCAGCGTATTCCTTATATCCGGATGGGGGACCCACTCGATCCTGAAACCAATTTTGGTCCAGTTTCCAGCTTCTCTCATATGGAAAAAGTGCTGGATTATATTGAACAGGGCAAGATCGAAGGTGCACGCTTATTGTGTGGTGGCGGCCGTGCTGAAGATGAGCAGTTTGCCCAAGGCGCTTATGTGCTACCAACGGTATTTACCGATTGCCGTGACGACATGACGATTGTCCGTGACGAAATCTTTGGTCCGGTCATGAGTATTCTGAGTTATGACTCAGAAGAAGAAGTGATTCGTCGTGCCAATGATACTGAATATGGTTTGGCAGCTGGTGTCGTGACGCCGAATCTAGCACGTGCGCATCATATTATTCATCAAATCGAAGCCGGTATTTGCTGGATTAATACCTGGGGCGAATCTCCTGCAGAAATGCCAGTTGGTGGTTATAAACATTCGGGTGTCGGTCGCGAAAACGGTATTGTCACGCTACAGCAATATACCCAGACCAAGTCAGTTCAGGTCGAACTCAGTCCTTTCCAGTCTGTATTTAGCGCATAAGGGAGGATTGGATGAATTACGACTATATTATTATCGGTGCAGGTTCGGCAGGAAATGTGCTCGCAGCGCGTTTAACTGAAGATCCGGATGTGAAAGTCCTGCTGCTGGAAGCGGGTGGGCCGGATTACCGTCTAGACTTCAGAACACAAATGCCGGCTGCATTGGCTTATCCATTACAGGGACGCCGTTATAACTGGGCCTATCTGACCGATCCTGAACCACATATGAATAACCGTCGTATGGAGTGCGGGCGCGGCAAGGGGCTGGGCGGTTCTTCATTAATTAACGGCATGTGTTACATTCGCGGTAATGCTATGGATCTTGAACAGTGGGCCAGCCTGAAGGGGCTAGAACACTGGAGCTATGCTGAATGTCTGCCGTATTATAAAAAAGCTGAAACGCGCGATATTGGCGGCAATGATTATCATGGTGATTCTGGACCGGTTTCGGTCGCAACACCTAAAAATGGGAATAATGAACTGTTCCATGCCATGGTCGAGGCCGGTGTACAGGCCGGTTATCCACGTACTGATGACCTGAATGGCTATCAGCAGGAAGGCTTTGGGCCGATGGACCGTACCGTAACGCCGCAAGGCCGTCGTTCCAGTACAGCACGTGGTTATCTGGATATGGCCAAAGGCCGGGATAATCTTACGATTATTACCCACGCCATGACCAACCGGATTCTGTTTAATCGTAATCAGGCAATTGGTGTGGAATATTTTGAAGGACAAAATACTTTACAGCCGATTCAGGTCTTTGCAGATCGTGAAGTATTGCTATGTGCAGGTGCAATTGCCTCGCCGCAAATCCTGCAACGCTCCGGTGTGGGTCCGGCTGAACTGTTAAAAAGTTTGGATATTCCTGTGGTTCAGGATTTGCCAGGCGTGGGTGAAAACCTGCAGGACCATCTGGAAATGTACCTGCAATATAAGTGCAAAAAACCGGTTAGCTTATATCCGGCACTCAAGTGGTATAACCAGCCGATGATTGGCGCTGAATGGTTATTTTTAGGTAAAGGTATTGGGGCCAGTAACCAGTTTGAAGCCGGTGGTTTTATCCGCTCTTCAGACGAATTTGACTGGCCTAATATCCAGTATCATTTCCTGCCTGTAGCGATTAATTATAATGGCACCAATGCCATTCATGAACATGGCTTCCAGGCTCATGTGGGCTCTATGCGTTCGCCGTCACGTGGCCGTGTTCGTCTGAAATCCAAAGACCCGTTTGAGCATCCAAGTATTCTGTTTAATTATATGAGTACCGAGCAGGACTGGCGTGAATTCCGCGATGCCATCCGCATTACCCGGGAAATTATGCATCAGCCGGCATTGGATCCCTATCGTGGTGAAGAAATCAGTCCGGGAAAACATCTACAAACAGATGCTGAAATTGATGAATTTGTTCGTAATCATGCAGAAACCGCGTATCATCCATCATGTAGCTGTAAAATGGGTGAGGATGACATGGCGGTTGTCGATGGTTATGGACGCGTACATGAAATGCAGGGGTTGCGTGTGATTGACGCCTCGATTATGCCTTTGATCATTACCGGTAACCTCAATGCAACTACGATTATGATCGCTGAAAAACTGGCAGACCATATTCGTGGCAAACCTGCTCTTGCGCCTTCATCTGCACCTTTTTACAAGGCGCCTCGCGCTTAAATTATGGTTTTATTCCTGCCGCCTAGCAAAGCAGGAGTAAAGCGAATTTCAATTTTGTCCCAAAGCGGAGATAAAACCTCGACTGCTTTCGGTTTTATCTCCGCTTTACTTAATACATTTATATTTTATGAAAATATTCAATCAAACAGTGCTGTTTGGCTGTGCTGCTGTTTCAAGTTTTTACTGTTATGCCGATGATGCGGAAGTAAAACAAATAGAAGCAAGCGGAAACTTGAGTGTGGTCTCCAAATACGTCTCCCGCGGTTTGACCAATGCGCCTGAAAATGATGATGTTGCTGTACAGGCTGCATTGAATCTGGCTTATGGTAATTTTTATGTCGGATATTGGGGATCTACGCTTGGATACTCTTATGCAGAAGTGCAGGGGCGTCAGGGACATCGTTCAGACAAATTCGAGCATAACTTTCTGCTGGGTTATACCCATAGCAGCGAAAATTATGATTGGGATCTATGGAACGCAACCTATTATTATCCGGGCGGCAAGCATACTACCGGAAATGAGCTGGGTTTAAATATAAGTCGTGCATTGAATGATCAGACCAGTATTGGCGCCAGTGTATCGACCTATCTGTATGATGTGGCTTATGCCAATCAGGGCGATACTTTTTATACGCTTAACCTGAATCATCAGTTGAATGATCGCCTGAATGCCAGCATTACAGCAGCAGGAAGCTATTTTAACGATGAAGGCAAATATGAGGGCGGTGAACTGGGCGATACCGAAAAGCAGTTTGCCTTTCGTTATGCTTCTGCCGGACTCAGTTATGCGCTTTTACCGCAGTTGAGTATGTCAGGTGAATATATCTTTGGCGGTTATGACCGCTATGATGACAAGCAGCGTAATCTTGCAGTATTTGCACTGAGTTATGATTTTTAAAATTATGAAATCATTCAGACTAGGCGGGTGAAAATCTGCCTTATCTGCAACTTTGATTAATAGTATAAGCCATGACTTGAAGTTGATTCATGCTCCGGCAGCTCAGGAAAGACTGAGGATCTGGTTTAATCTGCCAGAATTTCAGACAAATATTATCAATTTCATAAAATAATTCTATAATAGCGCCCATTCTCGGCAGCGTTATCCAGACACTTCGTCAAATGGTATAACCTGACCATTTTCTATTTTTCATTCAAGTTCTCCTCCGTGAACCGGCTTGTATATTCAGATTCAGCATCTTATCTGTCCGTGACGGCACATAAGAATATTTAGGTATCCACATGGAAATTAAGGTCAATTATCTCGATAATCTTCGTCAGGAAGCCAAGTTCGATGACTTCACGGTAATCGCCGATCAGCCGATCCGCTATAAAGGCGATGGTTCGGCACCCGGCCCATTCGATTATTTTCTGGCATCTTCAGCTTTATGTGCGGCTTATTTTGTCAAAGTCTATTGCGCGGCACGTGATATTCCGACCGACAATATCCGCCTATCTCAAAACAATATCGTTGATCCTGAAAACCGATATAAACAGATTTTTAAAATTCAGGTGGAACTACCGGCTGATATTTCTGAAAAAGACCGCCAGGGAATTTTACGTTCGATCGACCGTTGTACCGTCAAAAAAGTAATTCAAACCGGTCCTGAATTTGTCATTGAAGAAGTAGAAAGTATCGATGCAGATGCTCAGGCCTTGTTAATGCCAAGTCTGGCTTCTGACCATACGACTTTCATTCCGGGTAAGGACCTTCCGCTGGAAGAAACGATTGCCAATATGTCTGCCATTCTGGCAGGCCTTGGCATGAAGATTGAAATCGCGTCTTGGCGTAATATCGTGCCGAATGTGTGGTCGCTACATATCCGTGATGCGCAGTCACCAATGTGCTTTACCAATGGTAAGGGTTCGACCAAAGAAAGTGCGCTGGCATCTGCCTTGGGCGAATTTATTGAGCGTCTGAATTGCAACTTTTTCTATAACGACCAGTTCTGGGGTGAGGATATTGCCAATGCCGAATTTGTGCATTATCCAGATGAAAAATGGTTCCAGCCAGGTCCAAATGGCGAACTACCTGCAGAAGTTTTAGATGAACATACCCGTGAAATTTATGATCCTGAAGATGAATTATTGGGTATCCATCTTTACGACACCAACTCTGGTAATAAAGCACGTGGCATCTGTTCATTGCCATTTGTACGTCAGTCTGATGGTGAAACCGTTTATTTCCCGTCGAATCTGATCGAAAACCTTTACTTAAGTAACGGGATGAGTGCCGGCAATACCTTGGCTGAAGCGCAAGTACAATGTCTTTCTGAAATTTTCGAACGTGGGGTAAAACGCGAAATTCTGGAAGGTGAACTGGCACTACCGGATGTGCCTGAACATGTTCTGGCAAAATATCCAAAAATTGTTGAAGGCATTAAAGGTCTGGAAGAACAGGGCTTCCCGGTTCTGGTCAAAGATGCTTCACTAGGCGGTCAGTTCCCGGTCATGTGCGTTACCTTGATGAACCCGCGTACCGGCGGTGTATTTGCCTCATTCGGTGCCCATCCTAACTTTGAAGTAGCATCAGAACGCAGTCTGACTGAACTTTTACAAGGCCGTAGTTTTGAAGGTCTGAATGATCTGCCAAAACCAACTTTTAGCAGCAATGCAGTAACTGAACCGAATAACTTCGTCGAACATTTTATTGACTCAAGCGGTGTGGTGTCTTGGCGTTTCTTCAGCGCGAAATCAGATTATGATTTTATCGAGTGGGATTTCACTAATAACGGTCAAAACTCGAATGCGGATGAAGCTCAGGAATTATTCACAATTCTGGAAGACATGGGCCATGAAGTTTATATGGCGGTGTATCAGCATCTAGGTGCAATAGCTTGCCGTATTCTGGTACCGGGCTATTCGGAAATTTATCTGGTAGAAGATCTGGTTTGGGACAATACCAACAAGGCTTTGCTCTACCGTGAAGATATCCTGAATCTGCACCGTCTGGATGATGAACAACTGGAAGCACTGGTTGAGCGTCTGGAAGAAGCAGATGAGGATGACTATACCGAAATCAAAACCTTGATCGGTATCGAGTTCGATGAAAATACTGAATGGGGTCAACTGACGATTCTGGAACTGAAACTTCTAATTTATGTGGCTTTGCAGCAATTTGAAGAAGCCAAAGATCTGGTTGAGCAGTTCCTGCAGTTCAATACCAATACCGTTGAACGTGGCTTGTTCTACCAGTGCATGAATGTCGTTCTGGAAGTCATTCTGGATGATGAAATGGAACTGGAAGATTATGAACACAACTTCCGTCGTATGTTTGGTGATGCCCGTATGGATGCCGTTCTCGGTTCAATCGAAGGCACAGTTCGTTTCTATGGTTTGACCGAAACCAACATGCAGCTTGAAGGGCTGGACCGTCATCTACGTTTAATTGACAGCTATAAAAAACTGCATGCAGCACGCGCCAAGTTTGTAGCAAATCAAAAATCTTAATGAATGACTAAAATTTTTCGTCATTGGTTTTAAATTTTAAAGATGGCTTAGCTCATTTTGGTTAAGCCATTTTTATATCCAGTACGCTATAAAATCTTTTCTATTATTTCTATTCTAACTTATTAATTCCAGCTCCCGAGGGAGCTGGGATTACCTAAAAAATTAAAGTGAAGTGTTAATACTAACTGCTTCAAGAGTGGGTATATGAATGTGAGAAATAGATGTATTTTTCTCATTCACAGGAATTACCTTACATATTCGGGTAATTCGGACCACCACCACCTTCCGGTGTCACCCAGGTGATGTTCTGGGACGGATCCTTGATGTCACAGGTCTTGCAGTGTACACAGTTGGCTGCATTGATCTGGAAACGTTTCGAACCGTCATTATTTTCCATAATTTCATAGACCCCCGCCGGGCAGTAACGCTGTGCAGGCTCATCCCATGTCGGCAGGTTGACTTCCACCGGAATCGAAGCATCGGTCAGTTTCAAGTGCGCTGGCTGGTTCTCTTCATGGACCGTATTCGAGACAAACACTGAAGACAGACGGTCAAAGGTCAGCTTGCCATCCGGTTTTGGATAGGTCGGCTTGAAGCTTTCAGCTGCCTGGGTTTTTAGCGCAGCATGGTCCTGAACCAGATCATGCAAGGTAAAAGGCACTTTAAATACGTTCTGGTCGATAAAGTTGAATGCGCCACCGATCCATTGACCGAACTTGTGCATTGCCGGGCCAAAGTTACGCGAGTTATATAGCTCTTCTTTCAGCCAGCTGTTGTTGAACTTGTCGGTATACGCGGTCAGTTCTTTCACGAAGAAATCTTCACCTTCAGCCACACGTGCCACCGCCAGATCACCGCCTTTTTCTACACCGGCCGCAATCGCCTCAAATACCGCTTCACCGCAGAGCATGCCGGATTTCATCGCAGTATGTGAGCCCTTGATCTTGGCAAAGTTCAGGAAGCCGGCATCATCACCAATCAAAGAACCACCCGGGAAGGTGAATTTTGGTAATGAGTTAAAACCACCTTTGGTCACAGCACGCGCACCATAAGAAATACGCTTACCACCTTCCAGATACTGCTTGATCAATGGATGGGTTTTCCAGCGCTGCATTTCCATGAAGGGATACATATGCGGGTTGGTGTAAGACAGATCTACGATCATGCCCAGAGTCACCTGGTTATTCTCAGCATGGTATAACCACCAGCCACCTGAAGAACCAGTTTCATTTAGTGGCCAGCCGGCACCGTGCATCACCAGACCCGGTTTATGCTTGGCAGGATCGATTTCCCAAAGCTCTTTAATGCCGATACCGTAGTGTTGCGGATCAGCGTCCTTGTCCAGGTTGAACTTCTGGATCAGACGTTTACCTAAGTGACCACGACAGCCTTCAGCGAAAATTGTGTATTTGGCATGCAGTTCATAACCCGGGGTAAA